>NZ_JASJSU010000081.1:0-18368 GCF_030237045.1 Stenotrophomonas maltophilia group sp. Smal17 | reverse complement strand
ACGCCGATCATGGTCCGACGCTGAGCGAGAGCCTGCAGATGGCACCGCCGCCGGTGGCCACCGCCGCCGCCAGCGAGGAAGGCACGCCCCCACCCCCGCCACCGGTACCGGCCGAGGAACTGGCGGCCGGCATCTTCCGCGCCTACGACATCCGTGGCGTGGTCGGCAGCGAGCTGACGCCGAAGACCGCGGCGCTGATCGGCCAGGCCATCGGCACCGCGGCACTGGAGCAGGGTCTGCGCGAGGTGGTGATCGGTCGCGACGGCCGCCTGTCCGGGCCGGAGCTGGCCGCCGGCCTGGCCGAAGGCCTGCGCCGTGCCGGCTGCGCGGTGATCGACATCGGCCTGGCACCGACCCCGCTGGTGTACTACGCCGCCTTCCATCTGCGTACCGGCACCTGCGTGGCGGTCACCGGCAGCCACAACCCGCCCGAGTACAACGGGTTCAAGGTGGTCATCGGCGGCGAGACGCTGTCCGGCGATGCCATCACCGATCTCTACCAGCGCATCATCGAGGGCCGCCTGGTGCAGGCCGCCGAACCTGGCGATTACCAGCAGCGCGATGTCAGCGCCGACTACATCCAGCGCATCGCCGATGACGTGCAGCTGGACCGCCCGTTGAAGGTGGTGGCCGACGCCGGCAACGGCGTCGCCGGCGCGCTCGCACCGCAGCTGCTGGAAGCGATCGGCGCCGAAGTGATTCCGCTGTACTGCGATGTCGACGGCAGCTTCCCCAACCATCATCCCGACCCCAGCGAACCGGCCAACCTGGAAGACCTGGTGCAGACGGTCAAGCGCTTCGGCGCCGATCTTGGCGTGGCGTTCGATGGCGATGGCGACCGGCTGGGCGTGGTCACCGGCGAAGGCAGGATCATCTATGCCGATCGCCTGCTGATGCTGTTCGCCGCCGACGTGCTGATGCGCAACCCGGGCGCGATGGTCATCTACGACGTGAAGTGCACCGGTAAGCTGTCCGACCATGTGCTGCGCAACGGCGGCAGCCCGCTGATGTGGAAGACCGGTCATTCGCTGATGAAGGCGAAGATGCGCGAGACCGATGCCGAACTGGCCGGCGAGATGAGCGGCCACTTCTTCTTCAAGGAGCGCTGGTTCGGGTTCGACGATGGTCTGTACGCCGCCGCGCGCCTGCTGGAGATCCTGGCGCAGCGCGAGGAAACGCCGGACGAGGTACTGGGCGAGCTGCCGGAGATGGTGGCTACGCCGGAACTGAAGGTGCCGGCGGCCGAGGGCACGCCGCACGCGCTGGTAGCGATGCTGGTGGCAGCGGCACAATCGCCGGACAACCCCTATGTGGGCGGCCGACTGTCGACCATCGACGGCCTGCGCGTGGACTTCCCCGATGGCTGGGGCTTGGTGCGTGCCTCCAACACCACGCCGGTGCTGGTGCTGCGTTTCGAGGGCAACGACGAGGCCGCGCTGGAACGCATCCAGGCGTTGTTCCGCAGTCAGCTGCAACCGGTGCTGGGCGACACCCCGCTGGGGTTCTGAGCCGAGGCCGGGCTGCGCCCGGCACCCGCGGTAGTGCCGGCCGCTGGCCGGCAACCTCAGCGACAACGGCAGAAGCTGGCATTCCGTGGGATGGTGGGGCGGTGTCGGAGTGCGGGGACGCCGCAAGTACGTCCATGTAGGCTTGGCAGCCGCATCCATGCGGCTGACACCCCGCACGCCGACACCGCCCCACCTCTGACAGATTCCGATGGCTGTCGGTAGGTGTCGACCTTGGTCGACACACGCCATGCGTGGATGCTCTTCCGAATTCGCTTTGGTGGGTGCCGACCGTTGGTCGGCATGCCTCAGCCCTTGAACCGCAGGCCCACGCCCGGTTCGGTGAACAGGTAGCGCGAATCCAGTGCCGAATCGCCCAGCTTGTGCCGCAGCTTGCCGACCAGGATGCGCAGGTAGTGGGTGTCGTGCTGATGGGTCGGGCCCCAGATCTCCTGCAGGATCTGCGGCTGGGTCACCACCCGCCCGGCATTGCGCAGCAGCAGCGAGAGCAGTGCATATTCCTTGCGGGTCAGCGCCACCGGCTCGCCATCCAGCGCCACTTCACGGCGCACCAGATCCACGTGCAGGTGGCCGTCATCGAACACCGGTGGCGTGCCATCACTGGGCACGCTGCGGGTGCGTAGCAGCGCCCGTACCCGCGCCATCAGTTCCTGCGTGCCGAACGGCTTGGTGACATAGTCATTGGCGCCGGTATCCAGCGCCCGCACCTTCTCGGCCTCGCCGGCGCGCACGGTCAGCATGATCACCGGCACCTGGCTCCACTGCCGCAGCTGTTCAAGCACCTCGTGGCCTTCCATGTCCGGCAGGCCGATATCCAGGATCACCAGGTCCATGTCCTCGCTGGCGGCCAGCTGCAGGCCTTCCTGGCCGGTGGCCGCCTGCCGCACCTGGTAGCCCTGCGCGCGCAGGCTGATGTCCAGGAACCGGCGGATCTGGGTTTCATCGTCGATCACCAGCACGCGCGCGGCCGGCACGCTGGCATCAATCAGGGTCGGGCTCATCGTGGGAGGCTGGCTTGAGCAGGGGCAGGGTGATGCGGATCAGGGTACCGCGACCGTCGCGTCCGGGCAGCGCCTGGACGCTGCCGCCATGCGCGCCGATCATGCCCTGGCAGATGGTCAGGCCCAGGCCGGTACCGTGGCGGCCCCGGTCACCGCGCTCCACGCTGTAGAACATGTCGAAGATGCGCGCGCGCTCGTCGTCGGGAATGCCGGGGCCGGCATCGATCACGTCGATGCGCAGCTGGCCATCCAGCTCGCGCGCCTGCACCTGCACGGCGGCATCCGGCGGCGAGAACTTGGCGGCGTTCTCCATCACGTTGAACACGGCCTGTTCCACCAGCGCCGGGTGCACCCAGATCGGCGCCAGCGTGGACGGAATGTCCAGCTCCAGCCGCACCTTGGGCTGGTAGCGCTGCAGGCGCCGCGCGGCGGAGCCGATCAGTTCGTCCACGCCGATCCAGTCGCGGTTGATCTTCAGCCCTTCGTGGCCAAGCCGGGTCATGTCCAGCAGGTTCTGGATGTAGCGGTCCAGGCGTTCGCCTTCGACCAGGATGGTATCGAGCAGGGCACGGCGATCAGCCGTATCCATCGCCGCGCCATAGCTGGCCAGGCTGTCGGCCGAACCGATCATCGCCGCCAGTGGCGAACGCAGGTCATGCGATACCGATGAGAGCAGCGCCGAGCGCAGCCGCTCGGTCTCGTTGCTCACATGGGCCTGCTCCAGCTCTGCCACCAATCGCGTGCGCAGCGCGGCCTGGGCGATGTCGTCGACCATCGCTTCGGCCAGCTGCCGCTGCTCTGGCAGCAGGCGTGCCTGCGCGCCGGGCAGGTACAGGCCGGCCACGCCGATCGCATGGTCTTCGCCATCCAGCAGCGGCAGGAACCACCATTGCGCCCCTGCGAGGGTGTCGGTGAAGCGTCCGCTGGGCTGGCCGTGGCGCAGCGCCCAGTCAGCGGCGGCCAGATCGGTGTCGCCGGGCTGGCTGCGGCCCCCGGCCGCAGTATCGGTGCCGATCCGCAGCCACGCCGGCACATCCATGGCCTGTTCCAGCGCATGCCGGCCGGCCTGTGCCACCTCGCCGTTGCCGGCGGCGCTGGCCAGCTGCCGGCCCAGCTGCTGGCGCGCGCGCGCGTGGCGGTTGGCCGCGCGCAGCGCGATCACCTGCATGCGCAGCCGCGAGGCCAGGCGTCCGGCCACCAGGGCGGCGGCCAGGAACAGGAAGACGGTGATCACACCCTGCCGTGCACCGATGGCAAAGGTGAAGCGCGGCGCGATGAACAGGAAGTTGTAGGCGAGGAAGCACAGGATCGCCGCCATCACCGCCACGCTGGCACGCGTGCGTGCGGCCACCAGCACCACCGCGACGATGAACACCATCGACAGGTCGGCCATGCCCACCCAACGCTCGGCCAGCCAGGCCACCACGCAGGCCAGCGCCGTGGCGATCAGTGCCTGCACCGGCTCGTGGCTGAAGCCACGCACCGGTGCCATCAGCCCCTCGCGGCGCGAGCGTGCACGTGCCTGCGGCGTGCTGATGATGGTGATCTCGTAGTGCGCGCCGCGCTGGATCAACTGTTGGGTCAGGGTGCGGTTGAACATCCGTGCCAGCGGTCGCTCGCGGGTGCGGCCCAGCACCAGGGTCGACACGCCATTGTGTGCGGCATGGTCGAGCAGGGCATCGGCGATGCTCGATCCATGCAGCAGTTCAGCATCACCGCCCAGGCGCCGCGCCAGTGCGAAGGCCGCATCGATCTCGCGGCGGGTCGCATCATCCTGGCGCCGGCCCTGCACGGTCACCACCGTCCATGGCGCATCGCGGCGTTCGGCGATGCGCCGTGCCACCCGCACCAGGTACTCGCTCTGGCCGCCGCCATCGATGGCCACCAGCACGCCGCGGCGCAGTGGCAGGTTGCCTTCACCGCGTGCGGCGCGGGTCTCGCGCAGGCTGCTGTCGACGCGGTCGGCGGCTTCCTGCATTGCCAGTTCGCGCAGGGCGGTCAGGTTGGCCGGCGAGAAGAACGCCTGCAGCGCCTGCGTGGCCTGCTCGGGCACATAGACCTTGCCCTGCTGCAGGCGCGCGATCAGTTCGCGCGGCGGCAGGTCGACCAGCACGATGTCATGCAGGCGGTCGAGCACGCCGTCCGGCACGGTCTCGCTCACACGCACGCCGGTGATGCGCATCACCACGTCGTTGAGGCTTTCCAGGTGCTGGATGTTGACCGTGGTCCAGACGTCGATGCCGGCGTCCAGCAGTTCCATCACATCCTGCCAGCGCCGCTCATGGCGGCTGCCCGGCGCGTTGCGATGGGCCAGTTCGTCCACCAGCACCAGTGCGGGATGCCGGGCCAGCACGGCATCCAGGTCCATCTCCTGCAGGGTGTGGCCGTGGTAGGCCACTTCCTTCAGCGGCAGCTGCGGCAGGCCTTCCAGCAACGCCTGGGTATCGGCGCGGCCATGGGTTTCCACCAGGCCCACCACCAGGTCGACGCCGCGGCGCAGCTGTTCCTGCGCGCGGGTCAGCATGGTGTAGGTCTTGCCCACGCCCGGTGCCGCGCCGAGGAATACCGTCAGCTTGCCGCCGGCTTCGCGTTGCAGGCCTTCGACCAGGGCATCGGCCTGGCGGGTACGTGCATCAGTCATGGGTGCCGCTGTCATGGCCGCCATTGTGCGCGCAGCGGGTGCAGGCCGGCATCACGGCGCCTTGGCGGCGTGGTCCAGCGCGAAGTTCAGCGTCACCACGTTCACCCGTGGCTGGCCGAACAGGCCCCACTGGCGACCTTCGGTATGCGCCTGCACCAGCGCCTGCACACGTTCCACCGGCAGGCCACGGGCACGTGCCACGCGCGCCACCTGCAGCTGCGCCGCCTCCGGCGACAGCTGCGGATCCAGGCCGCCTGCGGACTGGGTGACCAGGTCCGCCGGCACCTGCGCCGGGGCCACGCCTTCGCGTGCGGCCACCGCCGCGGTGCTGGCGGCTACGCGTTCGGCCAGCGCCGGGTTGCTGCGCGCCATGTTGGAGCCCGCTGCGGCCATCGGATCGTAGTTGGCGGCCGACGGCCGGGCCTGGAAATAGCCATCGCCGGTGAACGGCTGCGACAGCCACGCCGAGCCGCGTACCTGGCCGCTGCCATCACGCAGCAGGCTGCCTTCGGCCTGGGTCGGGTAGGCCAGGCCGGCGAAACCGGTGGCGATGCCAGCGTAGACCGCGCCGGCCAGCAACAGCGTGGCCAGGCCCAGGCCGATGGCCGGGCGCCAGCTGGCGCCATCCTGCAGGCCGGCCACGCGGGCCTCGGCCTTGGCTTCGCGGGACAGGGAAGACGAAGTGGAAGCAGAACGGTTCATGCGCCGAATACCAGGACAAGAAGGAGGTCGATCAGCTTGATCGCCGCGAACGGCAGCAGCACGCCGCCGAGGCCGTACACCAGCATGTTCCGGCGCAGCAGCGCGGTGGCCGTGGCCGGGCGGAAGCGCACGCCGCGCAGGGCGAGCGGGATCAGTGCGGGAATCACCAGCGCGTTGAAGATCAGCGCGGCCAGCACCGCGTTGCGCGGGCTCGACAGCTGCATCACGTTCAAGGCGGCCATGGTCGGCACCGCAGCGGCAAACAGCGCCGGCAGGATCGCGAAGTACTTGGAGACGTCGTTGGCCAGCGAGAAGGTGGTCAGCGCGCCGCGGGTGATCAACTGCTGCTTGCCCACTTCCACCACCGCCAGCAGCTTGGCCGGGTCAGAATCGAGGTCGACCATGTTGCCGGCCTCCTTCGCCGCCTGCGTGCCGGAGTTCATCGCCAGGCCGATGTCGGCCTGCGCCAGCGCGGGCGCGTCATTGGTGCCATCGCCCACCATCGCCACCAGGCGGCCGCCGGCCTGCTCCTGGCGGATGCGCGCCAGCTTGTCTTCCGGGCGTGCCTCGGCGATGTAGTCATCCACGCCGGCCTCGGCAGCAATGGCGGCGGCGGTCAGCGGGTTGTCGCCGGTGATCATCACCGTGCGGATGCCCATCGCGCGCAGCTGCGCGAACTTCTCGCGCATGCCGTGCTTGACCACGTCCGACAGCTCGATCACGCCCAGTACGTGGCGGCCCTCGGCCACCACCAGCGGGGTGGCACCGTTGCGTGCCACCTGCTCGACGCGGCCGGCCAGCTCGGCCGGCACCGTGCCGCCCAGCGCCTGCACGTGGTTGCGGATCGCATCCAGTGCACCCTTGCGGATCTGCCGCCCATGTTCCAGGTCCACGCCGGACATGCGGGTCTGGGCACTGAAGGCCAGATAGTCGGCATGGTCCGGCTCGGCGGTGGCGCAGCCCTGCTCGCGGGCCAGGCGCACGATCGACTTGCCTTCCGGCGTCGGGTCGGCCAGCGAGGACAGCAGTGCCGCTTCACGCAGCTGGCTGGCGTCGATGCCGGCGAGCGGATGGAAATGGCTTGCCTGGCGGTCGCCGTAGGTGATGGTGCCGGTCTTGTCCAGCAGCAGCACGTCGACGTCGCCGGCCACTTCCACCGCCTTGCCCGACTTGGCCAGCACGTTGGCGGCCAGCGCACGGTTCATGCCGGCAATACCAATGGCCGGCAGCAGGCCGCCGATGGTGGTCGGGATCAGGCACACCAGCAGCGCGATCAGCAGCAGCGGATCGACCTTGACGCCGACCGCAGCACCGATCGCCGGCAGCGTCGCCACCACTACCAGGAAGGTGAGCGTCATCGCCGCCAGCAGCAGGGTCAGCGCGACCTCGTTCGGGGTCTTCTGCCGGTTGGCGCCTTCCACCAGCGCGATCATCCGGTCCAGGAAGCTGTGGCCCGGTTCGGCGGTCACCCGCACGATAATCTGGTCGGACAGCACCTTGGTGCCGCCGATCACGCCGGAACGGTCGGTGCCGGCCTCGCGCAGCACCGGTGCCGATTCGCCGGTCACCGCCGCTTCGTTGATGGTGGCCAGGCCCTGCACGATCTCGCCATCGGCCGGCACCAGTTCACCGGCACTGACGATCACATGGTCGCCCGGGCGCAGCTCGGCGGCCGGCACCTGGGCTTCTGCGGCGCCCGGCTGCGGCGCCACCAGCCGACGCGCCACCAGGTCCTGGCGGGCCCGGCGCAGCGAGGCGGCCTGGCCGCGGCCACGTGCCTCGGCCACGGCTTCGGCGAAATTGCCGAACAGCACGGTCACCAGCAGGATCGCGGTCACCGCCAGGCCGAAGCCCAGCGGCGCATTGCCGGTCAGGGTGACGATGGCGGCCACGATCGTGCCGGCCATCACCACCGCCATCACCGGGCTGCGCACCAGATGCATCGGCGACAGCTTGCGCACCGCTTCGACCAGCGCACGGCGCAGGCCGGCGCCATCAAGCAGGGCAGGGCGCGGCGCATGGGTACTACGGGTTGAACTTGCATGACTACTCATGGGGGTGTCCTCAGTGCAGTCCCAGGCTCAGGTGGTCGGCGATCGGGCCGAGTACCAGCGCCGGCATGAACTGCAGCACGGTCAGGATGACGATCACCGAGACCAGGGTCAGGGCGAAGGTCGGGGTTTCGATCTGCAGGCTGCCGGCAGATTCCGGCGCCTGGCGCTTGGCAGCCAGCTGTGCGGCCACCACCAGCGGAATGATCAGCAGCGGGAAGCGGCCCAGCAGCAGTACCAGCGAGCAGCTCAGGTTCCACCACAGCGTGGCGTCACCCAGGCCTTCGAAGCCCGAACCGTTGTTGGCATAGGCCGAGACATACTCGTAGAAGACCTGGCTGATGCCATGGAAGCCGGGGTTGGAGGTGCCGGCCAGGCCGGGCACGGCCAGGGTGATCGCGGTGAACACCAGCAGGGTGATCGGCTGCAGCAGCACCATCAGGGCCAGCAGGCGCACCTGCGGTGTCTCCAGCTTGCGGCCGAACAGTTCCGGCGTACGCCCGGTCATCAACCCGGCCAGGAACACGCCCAGCAGCAGGTACACGATGAACTGCTGCAGGCCGCAACCGATACCGCCCCAGATTGCACTGACCAGCATGTTGACCATCGCGATGCCGCCACTCAGCGGTGCCAGCGAATCGTGCATGCCGTTGACCGAGCCGTTGGAGACCTGGGTGGTCACCGCCGCCCACAGCGCGGTGCCATCGGCGCCGAAGCGCACCTCCTTGCCTTCCATCAGCAGCGGGGTGGCCGCGCTGGCGCTATGGCCCTCGCTCCACATCATCGCGCCGGTCGACAGCAGCGACATGCCCAGCATGCAGCTGAACACCAGGGCGCCGAAGCGGCGGCGGCCGGTGAAGGCACCGATCATGAAGATCACCGCCATCGGTATCAGCAGGATGCCGACAACCTCCAGCGCGTTCGACAGCGGGGTCGGGTTTTCCAGCGGGAAGCTGCTGTTCGGGCCATACCAGCCGCCACCGTTGGCGCCCAGCTGCTTGGCCGCGACCATTGCCGCGACCGGGCCCAGCGGCAGTTTCTGCCCGGCCATGCCGGCGCTGGCATCGATCGGCGTGGCCTGCGGGCCGCCGGCCATGGTCGACGGTACGCCCTGGCTGGTCAGCAGCAGGGTCCAGACCAGGCACAGCGGCAGCAGGAAGCGCACGCACAGGCGCACCACGTCCACATAGTAGTTGCCCACCGCCACCTGGCGGTCATCGCCGGTACCGGTGGCCGCCGCAGCCTGCGGCGCACGCGAGAACAACGCGCGCAGCGTCGCCACGGCCAACGCCAGCCCCATCATCGGCGTCACCACCTGCAGGCCGGTGATGCCGGTCATCTGCGAGAGATAGGACAGCTGCGCCTGGCCCGAGTAGTGCTGCTGGTTGGTGTTGGTCAGGAACGAGATCATCGTGTGCAGCGCGGTGTCCCAGCGCATGTTCGGGATCTGGTCCGGGTTCAGCGGCAGCCAGGCCTGGGTCATGAACACCGCCTGGGTCAGCACCGCGACCACCACGTTGCTCAGCACGAAGGCCAGCGCATAGCCGCGCCAGGACATCGAACGCGACGGATCGACGCCGAATACCTTGTACAGCGGCTTTTCGATCCAGTGGAACAGCACGTCGACCTTCATCGGCGCACCGCGCATCACGCGCGCCAGGTACAGGCCCAGCGGCCACGCCAGCAGCAGGCTGGCAGCAATAATGACAAGCATCTCAGTCATGGCCGGCTCCGTCAGAACGACTCGGGCCGAAGCACGACATAGAGAAGATAGGCGGCGGCGACCAGCACCAGCACGCCACACAACAACGACAGCCAGGGGGACATTGCAATAGCGTCCTGGTGGAACCCCTCCACCTCAGGCCGCCATCGTCGTCCTGCCCCCCATAAACGCACTACGCGCCGGACCGGGCCGACGCGTAAAGAGTGCATAAATTCGGTGGGCCAACCCGTAACCAGGCCCCGGGTAGCGCCGGGCCACGCCCGGTAGTGGGAGCCTCGTCAGCCGGCCGGTGGTGCCGTCGGCGCCAGCCCCTTCAGCTCGCGATAGCGCTGCAGGCTGCTGTCGATCTCGGCCTTCAGGGCCTGCTGCTGTTGCACGAACCCGGCCTGCAGCCGCTGCTGCGCCTGCAGCTGCACGTGCCGCTGGCGGATCGCTTCGGCCTGCTTGCCGGCCACCTTGCCGCCGGCCAGTTCGCGATCGCCGGCAGCCGCCAGCAGCGCCACCAGCGATTCACGCAGGCTGGTGACGTTGTACTCGGCCGTCTTGAGGTTGTTGTCCAGCACTTCCTGGCGTTCGGCGAACACCCGGCGCAGGTCGTCCTCGCTGCCATAGGTGGTCAGCATCGCCTGCTCGGTGCGCTGGCGGGTCTGCGCGGCCATCAGGTCCAGCTGCCGCTGCGCCGCTTCCGTGCTGGCGGCGGCGCGCTCCTCGTCGGTCAACGCGCGCTGGACCTGCGCATTGCGCAGGCCACTCTTTGCGTTGAACTCGTCGCGGGCATGGTTGACCGCGTCGGCCGGCAGCGAATCGCTGCAGATCCGCTCCTTGCCCTCGTTCCAGCAGTACAGCTTCTTCTCCACCTTGCCACCGCCCCGCGGTTGCGCCGGAACGGAGAACGGCACGGCCAGCAGCAGGCCAGCAAAGAGCACAGCAGGAACTCGGGACATGACCTTTCCCCTGGGTCGGTCAGCGGGTCGAACGGACGCCGTACTGGGCCCGGTAGGCTTCCAGCGGCTGCCGGTAACCCACAAGTTCCGGGTTGCCGGAGGCGAAATCAAGCAGGTCGGCCAGCGACGCCACGGCGATCACCGGAATGCCGGCTTCTTCGGCCACCGACTGCGCGGCGGAGCGGCGGTCGGATTCCGAAGCGATCTCCTGGCGGTCCAGCGCCACCACGATGCCGGCCGGCGTGCCACCGGCGGCGCGGATGATGCCCAGTGCTTCGCGGATCGCGGTACCGGCGGTGATCACGTCGTCGACGATCAGCACGCGCTTGCCATTCATGTCGGCGCCGATCAGCTGGCCGCCTTCACCATGGTCCTTGGCTTCCTTGCGGTTGAACGACAGCGGCAGGTCGCGGCCGCGCTGGGCCAGCTCGCAGGCCATCGCGGTGGCCAGCGGAATGCCCTTGTAGGCCGGGCCGAACACCACGTCGTACTTGATCCCGGTGGCGTCGATGGCATCGGCGTAGCAGGCGCCGAGCTGCGACAGCAGCGAACCGGAGTCGAAACGACCGGCGTTGAAGAAATAGGGGCTCAGCCGGCCGGACTTGAGGGTGAACTGGCCGAAGCGCAGGGCGTCGGCGGTCAGGGCCAGCTGCAGGAAACGGTGGCGGTGGTCGCTCATCAAAACTCGATTCATCTTCATTTGGAGCACAAATCCTAATCCAGCTGGGCGTTTCGCGCTCGTCCGGCCCTGGGTGAGGGCCGTTGCGCCCCCCTCTGGCGGACTGCGCAGCCCTGCGGGCAACCGGTATGCTTGCCCGGTTTCCCGCCGCAGGTCCCCCGCATGCGCATCATCAGTTTCAACGCCAATGGCATCCGTTCCGCCGCAACCAAGGGCTTCCTCGATTGGTTCCGCGCCCAGGACGCCGACGTCCTGTGCATCCAGGAGACCAAGGCCCAGGAAGACCAGCTGACCGACCCGATGTTCCGCCCGGACGGCCACCACTGCTTCTACCGCGACGCCATCACCAAGAAGGGCTACAGCGGCGTAGCGATCTACAGCAAGCGCGAGCCGGACCAGGTCATCACCTCGCTGGGCTGGGCCCCGTTCGACGACGAAGGCCGCTACATCGAGGCGCGCTACGGCAACCTCAGCGTGGTCTCCTTCTATATCCCGTCCGGCAGCTCGGGCGACCTGCGCCAGGGTTTCAAGTTCGAAGTGATGGAATGGCTGCGGCCGATCCTCGAGGAATGGGCGCGCAGCGGCCGCGACTACGTGCTGTGCGGCGACTGGAACATCGTCCGTTCGGCGCTGGACATCAAGAACTGGAAGTCCAACCAGAAGAACTCCGGCTGCCTGCCGGAAGAGCGCGACTGGCTCAACGCCCTGTGCGCCGACCACGGCCAGGCCACCGATGTCGCCGCCGGCCGCGGCTGGGCCGATGCCTACCGCCTGCTCAACCCCACCGGCGAGGACTACACATGGTGGAGCAACCGCGGCGCCGCCCGCGCCAACAATGTCGGCTGGCGCATCGACTACCAGTTCATCACCCCGGGCCTGCGTGACCGCCTGCGCAGCTGCTCGATCTATCGCGACGAGCGCTTCTCCGACCACGCGCCGTTCATCGTGGACTACGACCTGTGACCGAGGGCGCCACGCCGGTCAGCTACAAGGGCTGGGCAGGCATCAAGCGCGCCTTCGGCACTCCGTCGGCGCTGACCATGGCCATGCTCGGCTTCGGCAGCGGCCTGCCGTTCCTGCTGATCGCCTCGCAGACCCTGTCCACGCGCCTGCGCGACGTCGGCCTGGACCTGGGCAGCATCGGCCTGATCAGCCTGGCCAGCTTCTTCTACCTGCTGAAGTTCCTGTGGGCGCCCCTGCTGGATCGCTATGCCTTCCCGCTGCTCGGTGGGCTCGGCCGCCGCCGCTCGTGGCTGCTGGTGTCGCAGGCGCTGGTCCTGGTCGGCCTGGTCGCGCTGGCCTTCGTGCGCCCCGAGCAGGGCGTCTGGCCGCTGGTGGCCTGGGTGCTGGTGGCCTCGTTCGCCGGCGCCACCCAGGACTCGGCCGTCGACGCCTACCGCATCGAGATCGCACCGCAGGCGGCGCAGGCCGCGCTGGCGGCCACCTATACGCTGGGTTACCGGATCGGCCTGATCCTGGCCGGTGCCGGCGCGCTGTACCTGGCCCAGTTCGAAGGCTGGATCGTGGCCTATCTGGCCATGGCGGCGCTGATGCTGCTGCCGATCGTCACCACGCTGCTGTGCGCCGAACCGGAACGTCCGGCCACGACCGTGCAGCGCCGCATCGATGTCGCCGAGGCGTTCGTCCAGCCCATCACCAGCTTCTTCAGCCGCAACGGCGTGGCGCTGGCGCTGGTGCTGCTGGCCTTCGTCGGGCTGTTCAAGTTCCCGGACCAGGTCATCGGCGTGATGGCCGGGCCGTTCTACCTCGACTCCGGGTTCGACAAGGCCGACATCGCGACCGTCTCCAAGCTGTTCGGTGTGTGGATGGGCATCGGTGGCGCCTTCCTGGGCGGCATCGCGGTGGCCGCGTTCGGTTTCCGCCGCATGCTGCTGGTGGCCGCGCTGGGCGTGGCGCTGTCCAACCTTGCGTTCCTGCTGATGGCGCACAACCCGGGCAAGCTGTGGGCGTTCTATGCCGCGCTCAGCGCCGACAACCTGTTCCAGGGCTTTGCCGGCACCGTGCTGGTGGCCTTCATGTCGTCGCTGACCGACCGCAACTTCACCGCCACCCAGTACGCGCTGCTGGTCTCGCTGGCCAACCTGCCCGGCAAGTTTGTCGGTGGTGTTTCCGGCTATATCGTTGAAGCCACCTCCTACAGCACGTTCTTCATCCTCAGCTCGGTCACCGTGGTGCCGACCCTGCTGCTGCTGGCCTGGTTGTGGCCGCGGATCGTGGATCTCGGGCCCCCGCCGGTCGCCTGATTGCCTGTACGTCCGGTCTGCGGGATCATCGCCCCGACGCGCCGAGGGGGCGGTGCCTTGCGAACGGGGAAGTGAGCATGGCCGACGTTGTGCTGCGGGACCTGGACCCGCTGCTGCTGGACCGTATCCGTCGAGTCGCGGTTGCCCGCGGCTGGACCCACGAACAGACCTGCGCGGCCTTGCTGGAGCAGGGGCTGTTCAGCAGTGAACTGGAGGTCCGCTCCGGCTTCGGCGATCCCGAAGTGGACGCCCTGTCCGATGCCATCGCCGCCCTGCAGGCCCTGCCCGCAGGGCAGGGGTTTGATTAGCGCCTTTGTAGCGTCGAGCCATGCTCGACTGCTTCTGCTCACGCCAGGTGGATCGCGCCCAGGATCCGCGGGCCCTGCGCCCCGGTCACGCTCGGCAGGTTGCCGGCCAGCCCGTCCATCGTCCGCTGCGCCAGCCACGCAAACCCCATCGCCTCCACGTACTCCGGGTCCAGCCCGTGCATCGCACTGGACTCCACCTGCACCTCCGGCAGCCGTGCCGCCAGCCGCTTCATCAGCTGCCGGTTGCGCACGCCACCGCCACAGACCAGCAGGCGCCGGGTCTGCGGCTGCTGCGCCAGCAGTGCGTCGGCCACCGTCGCCACGGTCAGCTCCAGCAGGGTCGCCTGCACGTCGGCGGCGGCGTATTCGCCTTCGCCCATGTGCGCCTCGGCCCAGGCCAGGTGGAACTGTTCGCGGCCGGTGCTCTTCGGTGGCGGTAGTGCGAACCACGGGTCCGAACGCCACCCGGCCAGAAGGCTGTCGTCCACTGCGCCACTGGCGGCATACGCGCCGTCGGCATCGAAGGTGCGGCCGGTGTGGCGCTGACACCAGGCGTCCATCAGCGCGTTGGCCGGGCCGGTATCGAAGCCACGCACCGCGCCTTCGCGCGGGATCAGGGTCAGGTTGGCGATGCCGCCCAGGTTCAGCACCGCGCGGTCTTCATCGGCGGTGCCGAGCATGCCCAGGTGGAAGGCCGGCATCAGCGGTGCGCCATGGCCCCCGGCCGCTACGTCGCGGCGGCGGAAGTCGCACACCGTGGTGATCCCGGTCAGTTCGGCGATGCGGTTGCCGTCGCCCAGCTGCACGGTGAACGCAGGGTCGGCCAGCGGCCGATGGCGCACGGTCTGCCCATGCGAGCCGATCGCCCGTACCTGCGCCGGGTCCACGCCCGCCTCGGCCAGCAGCTGGTTGGCGGCGTCGGCGAAGCTGATCGCGATCCGCGCATCCAGCTCGCCCAGTTCCTCCAGCGAGTCCAGTGGACCGCCTTCGCCCAGTGCCACCAGCCGTGCGCGCAGCACCGGCTCCCAGCGGGTGGTCAGCCCGTGCACGAAGCGGCAGCCGCCAGTGGTGGGGAACTGCACCAGGGCAGCGTCGATGCCATCGGCGCTGGTGCCCGACATCAGGCCAAGGTACAGGGGGGCGTCAGCGTCGGCAGTGGTGTTCATGGCAGGCATAAAAAAAGGACGCGGCAAGCTTGGGCTGCCGCGTCCTTCTTCGTCAACGCAGGGGCTCAGCCGCGCTTGCGGCCGGCGCTGCTCTTGTCCTTGGCGCTGGCCACCTCGGGTGCGGCCTCGTCGCGGCTGGTCGGGGCCGGGCTGGCGTCGGCGTAGATCAGCTTCTCCATGCCCTGGATGCGTGCCATCGCTGGCGCGGTCTGCGCACGGAAGGCCACCAGCTCGGCGCCCTTCAACGGTTCCGGCGGCGGCATGGTCACCGTCAGCGGGTTGCGGTGCTCACCGTTGACGCGGAATTCGTAGTGCAGGTGTGGGCCGGTGGCCAGGCCGGTCGAGCCGACATAGCCGATCACCGTGCCCTGGGCCACGCGCTGGCCGGTCTTGATGTTCGCAAAGCGCGACATGTGCCCGTACAGGGTGGTGTGGCCGCGGCCGTGGTCGAGGATCACCACGTTGCCGTAGCCGCGCTGCACGCCGGCGAACTGCACGCGGGCATCGCCGGCGGCCATGATCGGGGTGCCGGTGCGCGCGGCGTAGTCCACGCCCTTGTGCATGCGCATCTTGCCCAGCACCGGGTGCTTGCGCGCGCCGAAGGTCGAGCTCAGCCGCGCGAACGGGATCGGCATGCGGATGAAGCTCTTCTTCAGCGAACGCCCGTTGATGTCGTAGTACTCGGACTTGCCGTTGCGGTCGAAGCGGAAGCCGGAATAGGTCTTGCCACCGGTGGTGAAGGTCGCCGCCAGGATCTTGCTGGTGTCCACCTTCTCGCCTTCGCGCCAGGTTTCATCCATTACCACGCTGAAGCGGTCGCCCGGCTGCAGGTCCTTCGAGAAGTCGATGTCGTACTTGAAGATGTCGTCGGTCATCGTCGCGATCGCCGACGGCGACAGCCCGGCCCGGCGGGCCGCGGCATACAGCGAGCTGGTGATCTCGCCGCTGGTGACCACCGTACGCGTGGAGGTCTCGCGCTTGGTCACCTTCTCCTTGATGTCATCGCCGACCAGGCTCAACTCGACCCGGTTGTCGCCATCACGGTCGAAGCGGATGCTGCGCAGGTCGCCCGAGAGCGGCATGTCGAAGGCGATTTCGGTACCGGGGCGCAGCTTGGTCAGAGATTCGCGGGCGCCGGGATGGTCCAGCACCCGGTGCAGGGTGCTGGCCGGAATGCCGGCCTGGTCGAACAGGTCGCTCAGGGTCTGGCCGCGCTGCACCCGCAGCACCTGCCAGCTGTCGCCCGGCACCTGCTGCTGGCGGGCCATGCTCAGCGGCGGCAACGGCAGTGCCAGGCTGGTGTGGCTGTCGGCGAACGGCGCGTCGATGGTGTGCGAGAAGCCGGGGACGATCGTCGCCACCAGGGCGCCGATGGTCGCAAACAGGCTGGCATGCATCCAATGGCGCCGGGTCCAGCGCTCATTGAATGCGGCGGGAAGGTGTTGCCTGAGCTTCCGATGCAGGGCGTTGTCGTGCAGGACGTGAAGGCGTTCCTGGAAGCGCTGCTTGCGTGCGCGCCCTTGTTCGGAATTGTGCATCGGCGATTTTTCCTGACGGCCCGGGAGCGCGGGCCTAAACGCCGGTTACCATAGACACCTGAGAAAACCGCGTCAAACCCTTGTGCCCATTGGCTTTTGTGAAGCCAATCGGGTTAACTTTGCTTTAACACCCCACACAAGAATCGGCGTTGCCGGGAGTAGTCACGTGTCCTCGATTGAAGAAGCCCTTGCCCTGATCGGCCGTGGTGCCGACGAGATCCTCAAGCTCGAGGATCTGCGTGCGCGCCTGCAGGAAGGCCGTCCGCTGCGGATCAAGGCTGGCTTCGACCCCACCGCGCCCGACCTGCACCTGGGCCATACGGTGCTGCTGAACAAGATGCGCCAGTTCCAGGACCTCGGCCACCAGGTCATCTTCCTGATCGGCGACTTCACCGGCATGATCGGCGACCCGTCGGGCAAGAGCCTGACCCGCAAGCCGCTCAGCCGCGAGGACGTGCTGGCCAACGCCCGCACCTATGAGGAGCAGGTGTTCAAGGTGCTCGACCGCAGCCGTACCGAAGTCCGCTTCAATTCGGAGTGGTTCGGCAAGATGGGCGCGGCCGACATGATCCGCCTGGCCGGCCAGCACACCGTGGCGCGCATGCTCGAGCGCGACGACTTCGCCAAGCGCTACGCCGCCCAGCAGTCCATCGCCATCCACGAGTTCCTGTACCCGCTGGTGCAGGGCTACGACTCGGTGGCCCTGGAAGCCGACGTCGAGCTTGGCGGTACCGACCAGAAGTTCAACCTGCTGATGGGCCGCGGCCTGCAGGAGCACCATGGCCAGAAGCCGCAGGTGGTGCTGACCATGCCGCTGCTGGAAGGCCTGGACGGCGTCAACAAGATGTCCAAGTCGCTGGGCAACTACATCGGTATCAGCGAACCGGCCATCGACATCGTCACCAAGACCATGAAGGTGGACGACACCCTGATGTGGCGCTGGATCGAGCTGCTGTCGTTTGATATCAGCCAGGCCGAAGCCGTGCAGCTGCGCGAGCAGGTGGCCTCCGGCGGGCTGAATCCGCGCGTGGTCAAGCTGCGCCTGGCGCGTGAACTGGCGACCCGCTTCCACGACGCTGCGGCCGCCGAGCAGGCCATTGCCGGCTGGGAAGCGGCGGTGACCGGGCAGGGCGACATCACTCAGCTGCCGCTGCAGGACGTGGTGATCCCGGCCGAGGGCCTGCGTATCGCCGCGCTGCTGACGGCGGCCGGGCTGACCCCGAGTAACTCCGAAGCCAACCGCAAGCTCAAGGAGCGCGCGGTCAAGGTGGATGGTGACGTGGTGGAAGACGGCCAGCAGGTGCTGCTGCCGGGCTTTGAAGGCCTGCTGCAGGTCGGCAAGCGCACCTTCGCCCGCGTGCGCCTGGTCACTGCCTGACAGGAAGGAAGGGCCGGCGCCAGCCGGCCCTTCCTTTGCTTCTGCTCTTCGCGGCATGCGTCCGCGGGCGTGATGGATGAATGGATGCAACATCCGTTGAAAAAAATCGCCACACCCCCTTCACAAATGATCCAGATGGGGACATACTTCTCCTCCCCCGTCGCAGGGGTCGCCACCAAGGGGCTTCAGCGACAACAGGGCGCCCACCACCGCCGAACGAGATGATCGAACGAAGGTGTTGACGGACTGAAAAAGTCTGGCATAATGGGCGGCTCGCTACGAAGGAAACTTCGCAGCATACGGGAACGGCGCTGAGGCCGCTTCCCCGGATCTTTGAAAGTATGCGCAGGTATCTTGTGAAGGCGCCTGCAGGAAGGATGATTGTCCATCTTGCAGACGTTTGATCAAGCAACTATTAATTGTTTTAAAGCAAGCGATACGTTGCCA
>NZ_JASJSU010000080.1:0-18939 GCF_030237045.1 Stenotrophomonas maltophilia group sp. Smal17 | reverse complement strand
CTTGCGAAGCACTGCTTCGCAAGCGCCCGAACGCACAGCCGCCAGCGGCTGGGCCGGACCCCGGAGGGGGGTTCACGGCGTCCCCTGTCACCGGACCCACCCCGCCATTCAACGGAATGCCCCGTTGTTGACGTTGATGTTGACGTTGTTTTGGCGGGTGCGGGGCGCAGCCCCGCATCGCCTCACCCCGCGCTGCCGCCCAGCGCCTTGAACAGGGTCACGTCGTTGTTCAGCTGGCCCTGGCGCACGCGCGCCAGCGACAGCTCGGCATCGCGCCGGGTCTGCTGTGCTTCCAGCCAGGTGCGCAGGTCGGTGGCACCCACGCGATAGCGCACTTCCTGCGCGCGCTCCACTTCCACCGCTTCGTCGTACGAGGCCTGCGAGGCCGCGACCTGGCGCGCCAGCTGCTCACGTGCCGACAGCGCGTTGTCCACTTCAGAGAGCGCGGTGTACAGCGTCTTGCGGAAGTTGGTGGCGGCGATCTGGTAGGCGGTGCCCGCGATGTCGGTATCCAGCTGCGCGCGCTGCAGGTTGAGGAACGGCAACGACAGGCCGGCGCCCAGCGTGGCCACCGGGTTGCGCAGCACATCACCCAATGACGTGGCGCTGGAACCGAGGCTGCCGGTCAGGCTCAGCGCCGGGTAGTACTGGGTGGCGGTCACCTTGATGGTCTTCAGGCTGTTGCGCAGGCGCAGTTCGGCCGCGCGCAGGTCGGGACGGCGGCCGAGCAGGTCGGTCGGCAGGCCCTCGGTGATGGCGGGACTGCGTGCGCCCAGCAGGTCCTGCGGTTCGTCCTGCTGCGGCCAGGGCGTGCCATCCAGCAGCACGGTCAGTGCATTGCGCGCCTCCACCCGCTGCTGTTCCAGCGCGCTCTGCGAGGAGCGCTGCGACTGCAGGTTCTGCAGTGCCTGGCGCACTTCCAGGCGCGATACCGCACCGGCGTCGAAGCGGGCCTGCACCAGTTCACGGGTGCGCTCCAGGCGCTCCAGGTTGGCCTGGCCGGTGGCGATCGACTGGTTGAGGTAGGCCAGGTTCCAGTACTGGTTGATGGTGTCGCCGATCACCAGCAGCGCGGTGTTCTGGCGGTCTTCCTCGCTCGCCTCGGCCTCCCAGCGGGCGATGTCGCGCTGGGTGCGCAGGCGGCCCCACAGGTCCACTTCCCAGCCCAGCGAGACGCCGGTGGAGTAGCTGCGACGCCAGTCGTCAGCCTGGTCGGTGGCGCGGCTGGCGCTGCCGCTGACGCCGGATGACGACGGCTGCGGCCATAGCGCGTTGCTGGCCAGCCCGGCCTGCAGGCGCGAACGCTGCACGGCGAGGCCGGCGGCGGCCAGGTCGCTGTTGGCGGCCAGTGCCTGCGCCACCAGGCGGTCGAGGCGTTCATCGCCGAAGCCGGTCCACCAGGTGTCCTGGCGGATGTCGCGGCCCGGTGTGTCCAGGCTGCTGCGCGGGTCGTCGGCCGGTGCGTTGAGGGTGGCATCGCCCCGGCCGTAGCTGGCCGCCACGTCCGGTTCCTTTATCGGATAGCGGCCGACCGACGCACAGGCGGACAGGGCGAGCAGCACGGCGCCAGCCAGCAGCAGGCGCGAGGGAGCAGGGAAGGGCAGTCGGGTCATCATCTTCATTCGCGGGCCAGGGCCTCCACCGGGTCGAGCTGCGCCGCGTTGCGCGCCGGCAGGAATCCGAACGCCACGCCGATCAGGGTCGAGCAGGCGAACGCAGCGATGATCGAGGCCGTGGAGAACAGCACCTGGAAGTCGCTGGCGAAGCGGCCGATCATCGAGCCCAGCAGCAGGGCCAGGCCGATGCCGAGCACGCCGCCGAGCAGGCACACCAGTACCGCTTCGATCAGGAACTGCTGGCGGATGTCGCTCTGCCGTGCACCGACGGCCATGCGCACGCCGATCTCGCGGGTACGCTCGGTGACCGAGACCAGCATGATGTTCATCACGCCGATGCCGCCGACCAGCAGTGCGATGGCGGCGATCGCGCCGATCAGCAGGGTCATCGTGCGCGTGGTCTGCTCGATGGTGTCGCGGATCTCGGCGCTGTTGCTGAGGAAGAAATCCTCGGTGCCGTGGCGCATCGTCAGCAGGCGGGTGATCGCTTCCTGCGCGGCATCCATCGGTGTGCTGTCATCCACACGCACGGTGATGCTGGATACGTGGCTCTGGCCCAGCATGCGCGACATCACCGTGGTATACGGCACCCACACGCTCAGGCTGGTGCTGCCACCGAAACCGAAGCTCTGGCGCTTGGCCACGCCCACCACCCGCGCCGGCACGTTGCCGAGCAGGATCACCTGGCCCACCGGGTCGACATCGGGGAAGAACTGGGTCTGGGTGTTCTCGTCGATCACCGCCACCTGGCCCAGGCCCTTCACCGCATCGGCATCGAAGAAGCTGCCGCTGAGCAGGGTTACGCCCTTGACCCGGAAGAACTGCTCGCCAACACCGCTGACCTGGGCGGTGGAGGACTGGTTGCGGTAGCGCGCGGTGACCGAGGTCGACACGCTGGGGGTGGCACTGTCCACGTAGCTCTGCTTCGCCAGGGCGTCGGCATCGCTGGCCTTGAGCGTCTGCACGCGTGCCGAGCGCATGTCGCCGAAGCCGCGGCCGGGGTAGACGTCGATGGTGTTGGTGCCCAGTGCGCTGATGTTCTGCAGGATCTGCTGCTGTGAGCCGTTGCCCAGCGCCACCACCGAGACCACCGAGGCAATGCCGATGATGATGCCGAGCATGGTCAGGAAGGTGCGCAGCCGATGTGCGTTCATCGCCAGCAGAGCCATGCGGAACGCTTCGGTGAAGCGGTCGCGGGCGGCCCGCCAGCTGTTGCCATGGGAAACGCCGGTGCTGGCTTCGCGCTGCGCGCGGTAGCTCGGCGCATCCGGATTGGCGCGGTCGGCAATGATCTCGCCGTCGCGGATCTCGATGATGCGCTGTGCGTGCTGGGCCACGCTCATGTCGTGGGTGACGATGATGATGGTGTGGCCTTCGGCGTGCAGCTCGCCGAGGATCGCCATCACCTCCTCGCCGGATTTCGTGTCGAGTGCGCCGGTCGGTTCGTCGGCCAGGATCACCTCGCCGCCGTTCATCAGCGCGCGCGCGATCGACACGCGCTGCTGCTGGCCACCGGACAGCTGGCCCGGCTTGTGGTGCATGCGGTCACCCAGGCCCAGCCGCTGCAGCAGCTGCTCGGCACGCGCGTTGCGCACCGGGCCGGGACTGCCGGCGTACACCGCCGGCACTTCCACATTGCCGCGCGCATCCAGATCACCCAGCAGGTGGTAGCGCTGGAAGATGAAACCGAAATGCTCGCGGCGCAGTTCGGCCAGCTCGTCCGGCTCCATCTTTCCGGTTTCGCGGCCGGCCACCTGGTAGCTGCCGCGGGTCGGGCGGTCGAGGCAGCCGAGGATGTTCATCAGCGTCGACTTGCCCGAACCGGACTGGCCGACGATGGCCACCATCTCGCCGGCATGGATATCCAGATTCACGTCGCGCAGCACGGCGATGACATCCTCGCCGGCCGGGAATTCGCGTCGCAGGTCGCGCAGGCGCAGCAGCGGCGCCGTCATGCTCATCGGCGCCCCATGCCCGGGCCACCGACCCGCATCTGCATGCCGCCACGGTTGCCGCCGCCGGCGGCGCCGGCCGCGCTGGCTTCGCCCACCACCACGCGCTCGCCTTCCTTCAGCCCGGACAGGATCTCGGCGGATGCACCGTTGTTGATGCCCACGGTGACCTTGCGCGGCTGCGGCTGGCCCTTGTCGTCCAGCACCCGCACCGTGCGCTCATCGCCACGGCGCTTGGGGCCCAGTGCCACCGACGGCACCATCAGCACGCCCTTGGCCTGCTTCAGCAGCACCGAGACCTGGGCGGTCATGTCGATGCGCAGCGTGCCGTCCGGGTTCTCCACGTCGAACAGCGCGTTGTAGTAGACCGCGCTGCTGGAGCTGGAGCTGGACGAGCTGCTGGAACTGGACGAACTTTCGTTGGCGATCGAGGCCGGCGCCGGATTGATCTGGCGGAGCTTGGCGTGGTACTTGCGGTCCGGGTCGCCCAGCGTGGTGAAGTACACCGGCATGCCGGCCTTGATCTTGACCACGTCGGCCTCGGAGATCTCGGCATTGACGGTGACCACGTCCAGCCGCGCCAGCATGACGATGGTCGGTGCGGTCTGGTTGGCGTTGACGGTGCGGCCTTCCTCGGCCACCACCGCGACCACGGTGCCGTCCATCGGCGCGGTGATGCGGGTATAGGCCAGGTTGGCGCGGGCGGTGCCCAGCTCGGTTTCGCGGCCCTTGATCTGCGCCTCGTAGGACTGCAGCTGGGCACGGGCGGTCTTCAGCTGCGCCTCGGCGGCATCGTATTCCTGGCGCGAGGTGGCCTCGGCGGCCAGCATCTGCTGCTGGCGCGCGAACTCCAGTTCGGCCTGGCGCAGGGTGGCCTGCTGCACCGCGCGCTGGGCGGTGACCTGGTCCAGCGAGGCCTGCGCGTTGAGCACCTGGTTCTGCTGGGTGGTGGCGTCGATCTCGGCGATCAGGTCGCCTTCCTTCACCGTGTCGCCCAGCTGCACCTTCAGCGACTTGATCTGGCCCGAGGCCTGCGCACCGACGCTGACCAGCTTGTAGGCATCGATCACGCCGGTGGCCTCCACGGTCTGCTCGATGTCGCCGCGGCTGACCGGGGTGGTCGCCACCGCCGGGGCGGCAGGCTTGCGCAGCAGCCACCAGGCAGCGACGGCAACGGCAAGGGCAAGCAGGGCGATCAGTATCAGTCGACCCCGGCGGGTCGCGGGCAGCAGGCGGAAACTCACGTCGTGGCTTCACTCTCGGGGCCGCGGCAGCGGCGTTGGTGGGCATTGTGAAGATCGACCGGCAGGGGGCCAATCCTCGGGGTATGTCTCTATGTAACACTGTCGGTGAATACGCGTAACCACAGGTATCGCGGCCTCGGCTGGATACACTGGTACGCATTGCCCCGGATGCGGTTCAGCTGCCGACACGGGATGATCGCGACATGGAGACCGAAAACACGATGCATCGATTGCTGATCGTCGACGACGACAACGACATCCGGACCCTGCTGGCCGAACAGCTTGGCCGCGCCGGTTACCAGGTGAGCACGGCCGCCGATGGCACCGCCATGCGCCAGCTGCTGGACCGCGAGC
Organism: Stenotrophomonas maltophilia group sp. Smal17; assembly: GCF_030237045.1. NCBI lineage: Bacteria > Pseudomonadati > Pseudomonadota > Gammaproteobacteria > Lysobacterales > Lysobacteraceae > Stenotrophomonas > Stenotrophomonas maltophilia group sp. Smal17. The sequence continues at coordinate 13,773 of NZ_JASJSU010000080.1, read as the reverse complement.
ACGTGGACCTGATCGTGCTCGACCTCAACCTGCCACGCGAAGATGGCCTGACCCTGTGCCGCGACCTGCGCGCGCGCTCGAACACCCCGGTGATCATGCTCACCGCGCGTGCCGAGCCGATCGACCGCGTGCTGGGCCTGGAAATGGGCGCCGATGATTACCTGGCCAAGCCGTTCGAGCCGCGCGAGCTGCTGGCGCGCATCCGCAACGTGCTGCGCCGCACCGAAGCGCTGCCGGCCAACCTGGAGCCGTTGGCGGTACGCCGCGCGCGCTTCTCGCGCTGGATATTCGACCTGGAGCACCGCCACCTGGTGGACCCGGATGATCGCGTGGTGGTGCTGTCCGGTGCCGAGTTCCGGCTGCTGCGGGTGTTCATCGCGCATGCCAACAAGGTGCTGTCGCGCGAGCAGCTGGTGGCGCTCAGCAGTGGCCGCAACTACGAGGCGCAGGACCGCGCGATCGACCTGCAGGTCAGCCGGCTGCGCAACAAGCTGGGCGATGACGGCGGACCGGACGGCCTGATCAAGACGGTGCGCAACGAAGGCTACGTGCTGGCCTCGTCGGTCAACCTGGAATAGGTCGCGATGAAGCGCCTGCGCCATTTCCTGTCCTCGATGGTCGGGCGGCTGTTCGTGATCCTGCTGCTGGGCATGAGCGTGGCCGCGATCGGCGCGACCATGCTGGCCACCTCCAAGCGCCAGCAGGAGTTCGAGCGGCAGAACCTGAATCGCATCGCCGACCGCCTGCAGGGCTACGTCAACCTGCTCGACGGCAACCCCGAACTGCGCGAGCGGCTGCTGGAGGTCGGTGGCCCCAGCGTGCGTGCGCTGTTGCCGGGCGCGCGCCTGGGCCGGGCCGATACGGCCTTGATGGAAGTGCTCGATGACCGGCCCGGCCCGGTGTCGCGCGCGCACGTGCACTTCACCTCGTTCCGCTCCTGCATCCCGAAGCTGCAGGATCTGCTGCCGCCGCCGCCGCCCGGGCATCGCAAGCATCCGCGCGAGCGCGATCCGGCGTTCATTCCGCCCAAGTGCCGCGCGGTCGACGTAACCCTCAACGACGGTACGCTGCTGAAGCTGGCGCTGGACTCGCCAGCGGTGGCCCACAACGGCATCCTCGCCGTCGACCCGTGGTTCCTGACTCTGCTGGTGCTGGCGATCGCGGTGCTGGCGTACATCGTCGCGCGCATGGCCAGCGCGCCGCTGCAGGAGCTGGCGGCCGCCGCCGAAGACCTGGGCGATGACCTGCAGCGTGATCCGCTGCCCCTGCGCGGACCGCGCGAAGTGCAGCGTGCGGCGGAAGCCTTCAACGCGATGCAGCACCGCCTGCAGCGGCATCTGGCCGAGCGCACGCAAATGCTGGCGGCGATCACCCACGACCTGCAGACCCCGCTGACCCGCCTGCGCCTGCGCCTGGAAAATGTCACCGACGAGGTGCTGCGCGAGCGCCTGATCGGCGATCTGGCCGCGATGCAGGCACTGGTGCGCGAAGGCCTGGAACTGGCACGCAGCGCCGAAAGTGCCGAGCAGCGTGCGGCGCTGGACCTGGATTCACTGCTGGAGAGCATCGTTGAAGATGCCGCCGAAGGCGGCGCCGATGTCGTCTTCGAAGGCGGGACCGGAGCGGTGCTGATGCTGCGCCCGCTGGCCATGCACCGCCTGTTCTCCAACCTGGTGGACAACGCGGTGATGTACGCCCAGCGCGTGCGGGTACGGGTGGAGCGCAGTGGCGGCGCGATCACCGTGATGGTGGCCGATGATGGCCCCGGGCTGGCCGAGGACCAGCTGGAAGCGGTGTTCGACCCGTTCGTGCGGGTGGAAACCTCGCGCTCGCGCGAAACCGGTGGTGCCGGGCTGGGGCTGACCATTGCCCGCGCGCTGGCCGAGAAGGATGGTGCGCGCCTGTGGCTGCGCAATCGCGCCGAAGGCGGGCTGGAAGCCGTGGTGCAGTGGCCGGCGAGTGCGCAGGTGGTGCCGCCGGGTCGCGCCGGCTGAGTCGACCCCGGCCGTCAACGGTGACGCCGGGGACCGTGTTTGGCCTATCATCTGCGCATCTCCCCAGCCTCCCCCCGATGAGCCAGCCCGTTCCTGCCGGCACGCCGTTCCGCGTTGCCCGCGCGTTTCCGCACGCTGCCAGACCCCGCAGCCACCGCTGGCCACCGCCACTGCGCTGATGGGCGGACAGGGGGACACGAGGCGCTGGGCGGAGCGCCGCGGATCATCATTCAGGCGGGCACTGCGGCAGGGGCTGCTGTGGCTGCTGCTGGCCGTGGCCGTGCCACTGGCGGCACAGGAAGGCGCGCCGCCGCTGCGGGACTACGCGATCGACGTCTGGACCTCGCGCAACGGCTTGCCGCACAACTCGCTGCGTGACATCGCGCAGACCCCGGAGGGGCATCTCTGGTTCGCCACCTGGGAAGGCCTGGTGCGCTACAACGGCCTGGATTTCACCGTGTTCGACCGCAGTACCCGCCCGGGCCTGCGCGACAACGGCATCGGCGCGCTCTACGTCGATCGCCAGGGCGGGCTGTGGATCAGCGATTCGCGTGGCAATGTCAGCCATCGCGGCAACGACGGCCAGTGGCGGGTCTGGGAGCATCAGGGCGATACCCCGCAGGTACTGATCCAGTCCATGCAGATGGACAGCCAGGGGCGCCTGTGGCTGCTGTACGAAGGCAAGGGGCTCGGCTACCTGGTGCCGGACAAGGGCATCGTCTACCAGGCGCCGGCGGCTGATCTGCCGATGGCGATGAGCTTCACCAAACTGGTGGTCGACGCGCAGGACCGGGTCTGGGTCGGCACGCTCGATGGGCTGGTGCTGCGTGACAACGACGGTGTGCTCAAGCGCGCACCTGCCGCGTGGGGCTTGGGCGCAGGTACTGGGCTGTCGTGGCCGTACCGCGCTCCGGATGGCGCCCTGTGGATCGTCGCCGGCGAGCGCCTGTACCGGGTGGAGGACGATCAGCTGGTGCTGGTGCACCGCCTGCCGGGCCAGCTGCACATGACCGCGATGCTGCAGGACCGCCACGGCGACCTGTGGCTGGGTACCGAGAACCAGGGCCTGCTGCGGATCTCCACGCATGGGCTGGAGCGGCTGCCGGCGGGGTTGAACCTGCCCGGCGGGCGCGTTGTCAGCCTGCGCGAGGATGCGGAGGGCAGCATCTGGGTGGGTGCCAACGGCGGCCTGTACCGCCTGCGCGAGACACTGTTCAGCAGCTACACCGAGCGCGATGGCCTCAGTGGCGACTATGTGCGCACCGTGTTCGAGGACCGTGACCGCCAGTTGTGGGTCGGCAGCGCCAGCGGCCTGGACCTGCAGACGCCGGACGGCCGCTTCCGTGCGGTGCCGCTGCACAACCGGGGCGGCAAGGCGCCGTCGGTCCTCAGCCTGGCGCAGGGCCCGGCGGGGGATCTGTGGGTCGGCACCTTCGGTGACGGTGTCTACCGCCTCGGCCCTGACGGCAGCCTGCGGCACAACTATGCGGCCGCCGATGGCATGCCGGGAGGCAACATCCGCGCGATCAGCGTGGATGCGCAGGGCGTGGTCTGGGCCGGCACGCAGAAGGGCGTAGTCCGCATCGACGGCGACCGCGTGCAGGTATCGAGCGTGCCGGGCATGCCCGGTGGCCTGATCACCGCGCTCGAGCATGACCACCAGGGCAACCTGTGGATCGGCACCATCGAAGGCATCCGCGTGCTGCGCGGCAACCACGTGCAGTCGATCGACCTGGCCCCGATGGGCGGCGGCCGCAGCGTGTTCGGCTTCCATCAGCTGGGCGATGCGATGTGGATCAGCAGCGACCGCGGCCTGTACCGCTGGCAGAACGGCCGGCTGGCGCGGGTAGGCCTGGAGCAGGGCATGCCGGTGGATGCGGTGTTCCAGCTGGTGCCCGACCGCCTTGGCAACGTGTGGGTCAGCAGCAATCGCGGCGTGCTGCGCACCGACATGGCCACGCTCAATGCGGTGGCCGACGGCCGCGCGCCGCGGGTGCTGGTGGAGCGCTACAACGAGATCGACGGCATGGCCAACGCGCAGGCCAACGGCAGTTCGGGCCCGTCGGCGATCCTGCGCCAGGACGGCACGTTCTGGGTGGTCACCGCGGGCGGGCTGAGCACGGTCGATCCGCAGCGCCTGCAGCGCTTCCGCGAACGCCCGTCACCGCCGGCGGCGATCGAGAGCGTGCAGGTGGATGGTGCGCCGGTGCATTGGGAAGGCCCGGACCGCAACTACATTCCCGGCGGCCGTCGCCTGGCGGTGAGCTACGTGGGCCTGAGCTACCTGATGTCCGACCGGATCCGCTACCGCACGCGGCTGGAGGGCCTGGATGCCGGCTGGGTCGAACGCGGCCCGCAGCGCAGCGTCGAGTTCGTCGGCCTGCCGCCGGGGGATTACACCCTGCACGTGGCCGCTGCGCACCCGGCGGGGGCCTGGGGCCAGCAGGAAGCAGTGTGGAGCTTCACCGTGGAGCCGTTCTGGTGGCAGCGCCGCAGCGTGCAGGCGCTGGGCGGGCTGTTGCTGCTGGCCGGCCTGGTGGCGTTGTACCGCCTGCTGCTGCAGCAGCTGAAGGCCAGCAACCTGCGCCTGGCCCGGCGCGTGGACGAGGCGACCTTCGACCTGCAGGCCAAGACCGTGCACCTGCAGGCGCTGAACCAGGAAAAGACCGAGCTGGCCGAGCGCCTGGCACGGCAGGCCGAGGCGTTCGAGCGGCAGGCCCGCGAAGATGCCCTGACCGGGCTGGCCAATCGCCGTGGCTTCGATGAAACCCTGGCCCGCGACTTCGCCCGCTCCCAGCGCAGCGGTCATCCGCTGTGCCTGGTGGTGCTGGACATCGATCACTTCAAGGACGTCAACGACCGCCACAGCCACAGCATCGGCGATGCGGTGCTGGTGGAGGTGGCGCGATTGATCGCCGCGGCCAGCCGCGATTCGGACCTGCCCGCGCGTACCGGTGGCGAAGAGTTCGCGCTGCTGCTCAACGACACGCGCCTGGAAGAAGCCGCGCAGCTGTGCGCGCGCCTGCGCGGGCTGTTCCATGACCATCCGGACTGGGCCGGCGTGGACGGCCTGCGCGTGACCTTCAGCGCAGGCCTGGTGGAGCTGGATGCGGATGACCGGACCCCGGCGCTGCTGTACCAGCGCGCCGACCGCGCGCTGTACCGGGCCAAGAGCGACGGCCGCGATCGTACGAGTATTGGTTGATCGCATCCACGCATGGCGTGGATCTACCAGGCAGGTTGGATGGTGGGTGCGGACCGTTGGTCCGCACGGCCGATGCATTCATCCACGCATGGCGTGGATCTACCGCGGCCAGGCGTTGGCAATCGTGCAGAACAAGCGCGCCGTCTGCTCGGTGTCGTACACCGCGCTGTGCGCTTCATTCGCGTCCCAGCCCAGTCCGGCGGCCGTGGCCGCACGCGCCAGCACGGTCTGCCCATAGGCGATGCCGGCCAGGGTGACCGTGTCGAACACACTGAACGGATGGAACGGATTGCGCTTGTGGCCGGTGCGCGCCACGGCCGCATTGACGAAACCGAGGTCGAAATGGGCGTTGTGGCCGACCAGGATCGCGCGCTGGCACCCGTACTTCTTCATCGCGGCGCGCACCGGGACGAAGATGTGGTCCAGTGCCGCCTTCTCTTCCTTGGCCAGCCGGAACGGATGGTCGAGGATGATGCCGGTCACTTCCAGCGACTTCGGATCGATCTCCAGGCCCTCGGCCGGCACCACGTGCGCGCTGGCGGTCTGGCCGGGGTAAAGCAGGCCGTTCTCGTCCATCTCGATCGGCACGGCGGCGATTTCCAGCAGGGCATTGCGCTGGCTGTCGAAACCGCCGGTTTCCACATCGACCACCACCGGCAGGAAGCCGCGGAAGCGTTGTGACATCGCGCGCTGCGCCTGGGGAACTGCGGAATCGGGAGCGGCGGCAGGTGCGGGGGTGGGGTCAGTCATGCGTGAATTCTAGCAGAGCGCCCCCGAGCGCCCGGCTGGCCTGTGGCGCACGGGTACCCTGCGCAGGAGCGTGTCGACCAAGGTCGACACCCACCGGAGCACCACACCACCAGGTTCCCGGCAGGTGCCAACCCCTGAAACCCGGCAGGTGCCAACCTCTGGAACCCGGTAGGTGCCAACCTCTGGAACCCGGTAGGTGCCAACCTTGGTTGGCACAGAGCGCGCCGGACCCCGGTCAGCGCCTACCGGGCCGCGGGCCGGACCGTCATGCCCGATGGAAACCACCGCGACAACCACGCATCCACGCTCAGCTTGCCGGCACCGGTGAAGATCAACGGCAGCAGCATCGCCATGAACAGCACCGGCAGTTTGAAGTTGCCGAAGCCCTGGTCGCTGATCGCATAGCCCATCGCAAGGTCGCCCAGCGAGTGCCATTCCATCGGCCAGTGCACGGCATAGGTTGCTACCACCGTCAGCACCAGCAGGCCGGTGGCGGCGAAACGGGTGCCGAACCCCAACAACAGGCAGGCCGCGCCGAGCAGTTCGAACCAGGTTGCCAGCTGCCAGTTCAGGGCGGGCGGTAGTTGATCGAACGGGAACGGAAAGGCGTCCTGCAGGTCGGCGAACCAGTTCTGGCCCTGCAGTTTCTCGCGGCCGGATTCGAAGAATTCCCAGGCCAGCAGCAGGCGCAGGCCGAGCGGGGCCAGCCAGGGGGCGAGACGGTCCAGCTGGCCGCGTGCGACGGCCAGGGTCGGAAGGTTCATCAGGGGATCTCCGCGGAAGGGGGTCAGGGAGGGGCGGGGAGCGGGCCGATCACGCCAGCCTGCAGGAACTGCCGCAGCAACGCGGCACCGGGTCCGGCCAGCGCGTCCTCGGCCAGCCCGTGGGCGTTGGCCAGGTGTTGCAGGTAGGCCTGGCCCTCGAGGCCGGGTTGCTCGCCGATGCTGGCCAGCAGGTACACCGCCAGCGGGCTGAGCGCGGCGAACCGCACCTCCCCATCGGCTTCGCGGCGTACCAGCAGGCCGGTCGGTTCGACTGGCGGCTGCGCTGGCGCGTCCTCGGCGCCGAGCCGATGTACCGGCCACTGGTACAGCAGCGGCCAGGCCAGCGGCGAGCGCTGCAGCGGCACCTGCAGCGGATCGATGTCTGCCGCGGGCGGCAGGGGCTCGGCGGCCAGCTGGTACAGCGCGGTTTCCACCCACTCGTAGTGGGCCAGCTCGGCCAGTGCCGGATGCGGCAGCTGCGGCCGTGCCTGCAGCCATTGCACGAACTCGGCGGCCAGCTCGGTGAACAACGGCGTCTGGCAGCGATGCGTGGCGAAGTACTGGCGCACCAGCGCGCTCCAGGCGGGTTCGCCGAGCAGGCGCACGCAGACCGGGAAACCGTTGCTCAACAGGCCGAGCAGATTGTTGAACAGCAGCCGTTGGTAGACCGCCACGCGACGCGGTTCCAGGCCTGCCGGCGCGGCCACCGCCTGCGGGTCGCGCAGGTGCGCGGTGAACGCATGCTGCTGTGCACGCAGGGAATCGGGAGCCTCAGCCATGACCGCCACCGGCGTGCGTGGCCTGCAGGCGGCGGATGGTCTGCAGCTCGCCCTGCAGTTCGGCATAGGGCGGGAAATTGAAGTCGCGTTCGAGCAGGGTCGGGCGCGCGCCGATGCGCGCATAGGTACGCGCCAGCAGCTCCCAGACCGGATCGATCACCGCACTGCCGTGGGTATCGATCTTCAGGTCGGGTGCTTCATCCAGGTGCCCGGCCACGTGCAGGCAGACGATGCGTTCGGCGGGCAGCCCAGCAATGAAGGCGTCGGCATCGTAGCCGTGGTTGCAGGCGTTGACGTAGACGTTGTTGACGTCCAGCAGCAGGTCGCAGTCGGCTTCGGCAAGCACGGCGTTGGTGAAGGCCAGTTCGTCCATCGCCGGCTCCGGTGCCAGGTAGTAGGACACGTTCTCCACCGCGATGCGTCGTCCCAGCAGGTCCTGCACGCGGGCGATGCGCGCCGCGGTATGGCGCACCGCTTCATCGGTGAAGGGGATCGGCAGCAGGTCGTACAGGTGGCCGTCGTCGCTGCAGTAGCTCAGGTGCTCGCTGTACAGCGGCACGCGATGGGTCTCGAGGAACTGGCCGACCTGTTCCAGCAGCTGGGTATCCAGTGGCGCACTGCCACCCAGCGACAACGACAGGCCGTGGCAGCTCAACGGGTGACGCTGCGCCAGTTCGGCCAGCGCGTCGCCGGCGGGCCCACCGACATGGATCCAGTTTTCCGGCGCGCATTCGAGGAAATCGAAGTCGCCGGCCGGTGCATCACGCAGATCCTGCAGCAGCGCCCGGCGCAGGCCCAACCCGGCGGCCGCCGCGCGAAGCGGCGACCGCGGGTGGACGATGCTGGCGCGGACGTCAGTGCTTGCCACCGCACTTGCCTTCGCCGCACTTGCCTTCAGCCGACTTCTTGTCGCCGGTCTTGGCCTTGGCACCGGCGGCAGCACCGGCAGCCTTGCCCTTGTCGGCGCCGCACTTGCCTTCAGCACTCTTGCCGTCGGCGCCACACTTGCCTTCGGCGTGCTTGGTCGCGTCGGCGGCCATCTTGGTATCGGCGGCCTTGGCATCGGTGCTGGCCTTGGCAGCCTGGCCGGCCACCAGGTAGCCCTGGGCGAGGTCGCTCATGCTCAGGGCCGAGGCACTGGCGGTCATGCCCAGGCCGGCGGCCAGGGCGGTAGCAGTCAGCAGGGACAGGGTCTTGTTGGAACTGCTCATCGGTCGTGCTCCTGGGTGGTGTGGGCGGGTGCCCGGGTGGCCGGCAGGGGTGCCGGTGGAAACGATGGTGCAGCGATCCTACTCAACGAATCCTCGCCAAGGCCTCAAATTTTCGTGAGGTTTGTTACAGAAGGGGAGACCGGTGGCCGGAATGCCCAGAAACAAGAAGGCCGCTGTCGCAAGGACAGCGGCCACCATGGAGTCAACTCACGTGTTGCAGTGCAGCGTCAGGGCTGGCCGGTGCTGGAGGTCTCGTCGCGCTTTTCGCGCGGCGGCAGCGGCTGCTCGCCGTGCACCAGGAACCACACGTTCTCGGCGATGTTGGTGGCGTGGTCGCCCACGCGCTCCAGGTTCTTGGCCATGAACAGCAGATGGGTGCACGGAGTGATGTTGCGCGGGTCTTCCATCATGTAGGTCAGCAGCTCGCGGAACAGCGCGGTGTACTGCGCGTCCAGGCGGGCGTCGTCCTCACGCAGCGCCAGTGCGGCGTCGGCGTCGTTGTCGCGGTAGGCGGCGATGGCGCGGCGCACCTGCTGCGCGGCCAGGCGGCCCAGCGCACGCAGGCCCTGGATCTGCGGCAGCGGCGGTACCTTGCCCAGTGCGATCGAACGCTTGGCGACATTGGCCGCGTAGTCGCCGATGCGCTCGATGTCGGCCGGGATGCGCAGGCCGGCCAGGATCTCGCGCAGGTCGCGGGCCATCGGCCCGCGCAGCGCCAGGCGCATCACGTCGTGGCTGATCTGCTGTTCCAGCGCGTCGATGGCTTCATCGTTGGCGATGATGCGATGGGCGGCGTTCTCGTCGCGCTTCTCGATCACGTCCATCGCTGCTTCGAGCTGGGCGACGGCCATCTCGCCCATGCGCACGATTTCGGCCACCAGGCGCTGCTGCTCTTCGTCGTAGCTCTTGACGATGTGGTCGTTGGGAAGGTTCATGGTTGTTCCACTCTGTAGAGTCGAGCCATGCTCGACTGCCGTTGTCTGTAGAGTCGAGCCACGCTCGACTGACGTTTCAGCCGAAGCGACCGGTGATGTAGTCCTCGGTCTGCCGCTGCGACGGCTGCGAGAAGATCACTTCGGTGCGGTCGTGCTCGATCAGGTCGCCCAGGTACATGAAGGCGGTGTAGTCGGACACGCGCGCGGCCTGCTGCATGTTGTGGGTGACGATGACGATGGTGTACTCGTGCTTGAGCTCTTCCACCAGCTGCTCGATGCGGCTGGTCGAGATCGGGTCCAGCGCCGAGGTCGGCTCGTCCAGCAGCAGCACCGACGGGCGCAGGGCCACGGCACGGGCGATGCACAGGCGCTGCTGCTGGCCACCGGACAGGCCCAGCGCGCTCTGGCCCAGCTTGTCCTTCACTTCGTCCCACAGCGCGCCCTGGCGCAGCGCCTGCTCGACGCGGTCGGCCATGTCGGCCTTGCTGAGCTTCTCGTGGTGGCGGATGCCGTAGGCCACGTTCTCGAAGATGGTCATCGGGAACGGCACCGGCTTCTGGAACACCATGCCGACCTTGCTGCGCAGGCGGTTCATCGGGTACTTCGGCGACAGGATGTTCTCGCCGTCCAGCAGCACCTCACCGCGCGCTTCCAGCTTCGGGTACAGCGCGTAGATGCGGTTGAAGATGCGCAGCAGGGTCGACTTGCCGCAACCGGACGGACCGATCAGCGCGGTCACGCGCTTTTCCGGAATCTCCAGGTTGATGCCCTTCAGGGCGTGGAACTTGTCGTAGTAGAAGTCCAGTCCACGCGCGGCCAGCTTGACCGGCGACGGCGTGTGCAGGCTCTCGTGCGAGGACGGCACGGCGATGCGCTGCATCGGCACGGCATTGGAAAGGTCGTTCATGGCGTTATCCACGGAAAGGTCAGTCATGGGAGATACGGTTGCGCAGCAGGATGCCGCGGGCGGCAAGGCTGACCAGCAACACGAAGACAGTCAGCACCAGGGCACCGGCCCAGGCCAGCACCTGCCAGGATTCATACGGGCTGCCGGCGAACTGGTTCATCACCACCGGCACCGAGGCCATCGGCTGGAAGATGTTGTTGTTCCAGTACTGGTTGCCGAAGGCGGTGAACAGCAGCGGGGCGGTTTCGCCGGAAATGCGCGCCAGCGCCAGCAGGATGCCGGTGATGATGCCGGCCGACGCGCTGCGGTACAGCACCTGCACGATCACCTTCCACTGCGGGATGCCCAGCGAAAGCGCGGCTTCGCGCATCTGCGAAGGCACCAGGCGCAGCATTTCGTCGGTGGTGCGCACCACCACCGGCAGCACGATGAAGGCCAGCGACAGCGCACCGGCGAATGCCGAGAAGTTGCCGCCGGTCTGCATCACGTACAGGGTGTAGACGAACAGGCCGAGCACGATCGACGGCGCCGACAGCAGGATGTCGTTGACGAAGCGGACCACGGTGCCGGCCTTGCGGGCGTTGCCGTACTCGGCCAGCCAGGTACCGGCCAGCACGCCCAGCGGGGTGCCGATGCCGATCGCCAGCGCACACATCACGGCGCTGCCGAAGAAGGCGTTGGCAAGACCGCCTTCCTGCATCGGCGGCGGCGTCATCTTGGTGAACAGATCCAGGTTGATGCCGGCCAGGCCCTTGGAGGCCAGGGTGAACAGGATCCAGCCCAGGAAGAACAGGCCGAACAGGGCGGTGGCGCAGGACGCGGTGATGGCAACGACATTGCCGATGCGGCGGCGCAGGTACAGCGAATCAGCGGTGGTGGACATCAGTTGCCCTCCTTGCGGGACAGGCGCATCAGCATCAGGCGGGCGATGGCCAGCACCACGAAGGTGACGATGAAGAGGACGAAGCCGAGCAGCAGCAGGGCCGAGCGGTAGGTTTCAGTGGCTTCGCCGAAATCGTTGGCGATCAGCGCGGCGATGGTGGTGCCTGGCTCCAGCAGCGACGGCGACAGGCGCACGCTGTTGCCGATCACGAAGGCCACTGCCATCGTTTCACCCAGGGCGCGGCCGAGGCCGAGGAAGATGCCGCCGATCACCGCCGAGCGGGTGTAGGGCAGCACGATGTCCCAGCTTACTTCCCACTTGGTGGAGCCCAGCGCGTAGGCCGACTCCTTCAGGCGGGTCGGCACGGTCAGGAACACTTCGCGCATCACTGAAGAGATGAATGGAATGACCATGATGGCCAGCACGAAACCGGCGGTGAGCATGCCGATGCCCAGCGGCGGGCCCTGGAACATCGGGCCGATGATCGGCCACTCGCCCAGGGTTTCGTTGAGGAACGGGGTGACGTACTCGGTCATCACCGGCACCAGCACGAACAGGCCCCACATGCCGTAGATGATCGAGGGGATGCCGGCCAGCAGTTCGATGGCGGTACCGACCGGGCCACGCAGCCAGCGCGGCGCGACTTCGGTGAGGAAGAAGGCGATGCCGAAGCTGACCGGCACGGCGATGACCATCGCGATCAGCGCGGTGACCAGGGTGCCGTAGATCGGGGCGAGGGCGCCGAACTTGTTTTCGACCGGATTCCAGTCGGCAGAGAAGAAGAAGCTCAGGCCCTGCATCTGCAGGGCATGGCGGCCGCCCCACAGCATCGACAGCGCGGCGCAGGCCAGGGCGATCAGGACGAAGATGACGGTGCCGACCAGCACCCATCGGAACAGTTTGTCGTTGCGGGCATCACGCGCATCACGCGTGGACGGGGCGGCTACAGGCTGGGCGATGGCATTCATGGGGACGGCTGGGCCAGGAAGGGGCGGGGCGGCATGGCGTGGAAGCAGCGGTGCCCGCGCGGGGCGGGCACCGTCGTAACCATCACTTCAGGTCGGTCGCCCAGTAGGCCTCGATCTGCTTGACCAGTTCGGCCGGCAGCGGCACGTAGTGCAGCTCGTTGGCCTGGGCCTGGCCGTTCTCGAAGGCCCACTTGAAGAAGGCCAGGGTGTCCTGGTTGCGCTTGGCGTCCTTCGGCTGCTTCTGCATCAGCATGAAGTTGGTGGCGGTGATCGGCCACGCCTGGTCGCCCGGGGCATTGGTGATGACCAGGTTGAAGTCCTTGGCGCTGGCCCAGTCGGCGCTGGCGGCCGCGGCGGCGAAGGTCTCCGCGCTCGGCTCGACCCAGTTGCCGGCCGCGTTCTGCATGGCGGTGTACGGCATGCCGTTCTGCAGCGCGTAGGCCAGCTCGACGTAGCCGATCGAACCCTTGATCTGCTTCACGTAGGACGCGACGCCTTCATTGCCCTTGCCACCCACGCCGTCCGGCCACTGCACCGAGGTGCCTTCGCCGACCTTGGCCTTCCAGTCCGGGCTGACCTTGGACAGGTAGTTGGAGAAGTTGAAGGTGGTGCCCGAACCATCCGAACGGTGGACCAGGGTGATCTTGCCGTCCGGCAGCTTCACGCCCGGGTTGGCGGCGACGATGGCCGGATCGTTCCAGGTCTTGACCTTGCCCAGGAAGATGTCGGCCAGCAGGGCGCCGCTCAGGCGCAGCTTGCCGCCTTCCAGGCCTTCGATGTTGACCACCGGCACCACGCCGCCGATGGCGGACGGGAACTGGGCCAGGCCGGCCTGGGCCAGCTCTTCGCTGCTCAGCGGCTTGTCCGAGGAACCGAAGTCGACGGTGCCGGCCTTGATCTGGGCAATACCGCCGCCGGAACCGATCGACTGGTAGTTGATCTTGGCGCCGGTGCTGGCGTTGTAGTCAGCCGACCACTTGGAGACCAGCGGGAAGATGAAGGACGCGCCCGCGCCGGAGACCTCGGCGGTCACCTTGGCACCGGCAGCGGCCGGAGCGGCAGCACCGTCGGCAGCCGGCTGCTGTGCGGCCTGCTTGTCGCCACCGCAGGCCGACAGGCCCAGGGCGATGGCCAGGGAAAGGGCGGCAAGGCCGGCCGAGTGCAGTTTCATGGTCACTCCATAGCGGGGAAGAGCCGACGGGGTCGGCGGATGCGGCTATGAAATGATGTTTTTGTTACAGCCGTATTACGACCATGACAGAGGTGTCCTGGATCACGTTCCGACAAGGGTTTAACAGGGTGTGCCACGATCCGGGAGACCCCCGCAGACCCCGGATCTGCGCACGGTATGACCGGCGGATGGCCTCCGTAGCGTCG
>NZ_JASJSU010000007.1:48267-84208 GCF_030237045.1 Stenotrophomonas maltophilia group sp. Smal17 | reverse complement strand
CCGCGACTCTACAGAAGGCGGCCCCGTCGATCTGGCACATCCCTTGCACGCATCTCGGCCAGATCCCCTCGACAGGAGGCGCCATGCGCCGGGTCACATTTCTGTATGCCATCGCCCTGGCCCTGGCCACGCCCTGGGCGGGCGCCGCTGACTGGCAGCCCGTGGCCAGCATCCGCGCAGCAGCGCTGACGACGCTGCCGGCCGGCAGCGAAGGCGAGGCCCAGGTGGCCGACGCGCTGCGCCTGCCGAAGTGTGGTGGCGCGCTGCAGGTGCAGCCCACTGCCAACACCACGGTGGAGGTCAGCTGTCCCGATGCAGGCGGTTGGCGCCTGTTCGTGCCGGTGAAGGTACGGCGCAACCAGACCGTGCTGGTACTCAATCGTGGAATCGGCACTGGAGAAACCCTTACCGCCGCCGATATCACCACTGCCCAGCGTGATGCTGCCCGGATTGCCGGTGCGGTGCTGGCCGATCCCAACGCGGCGATCGGCCGCATCGCCCGCCGTCCGCTGCAGGCCGGGGCCCTGCTGTCGAACAACGACCTGGTGGTGCAGCGTCTCATCAAGCGAGGAGACAATGTGGCCCTGGTGTCGCGTCGCGGCTCGGTCGAGGTGCGCATTGCCGGCCGTGCGATGGGTGACGCGGGCGAGAATGAACGGGTCTCGGTGGAGAACCTGTCCTCGCGGAGGATCGTGCAGGGCACGGTCGATGCCGCAGGTGACGTAATCGTGGCGCGTTGAATTACCGCAGAATATCCCTAAAGATCACGGCCCAGCGGCCGTTATCCCTTGTGAACGGCAACTCCAGGACACCCCATGAGCCAGAAAATCGACGGCAACCTGCAGGTCCCCCAGGCACTGCGCAGCGTGACGACCCCGGCCAGCAAGCCCGGCGTCAGCAGCGATTCGCCGGCACGCCCGGTCGAGGCCGCCGACAGCCTGCGCCTGACCGGCGAGGCCACCAATCTGCAGGCCATCGAGCGTGAGCTGACCACCGCCCCGGCGATCGACGCCCAGCGCGTGGCCGCCGTGCGCGAGTCGCTGCAGAACGGCACCTACAAGATCAATCCGGACGCGATCGCTTCGCGCATGCTCGATCTGGACCAGCAGCTGCAGGGATGACCGCAGCGATGAGCGAGCCGCTGCAGCGTCTCGCCCAGGCCCTGGACGTTGAGCGCCAGGCCCTGGTCGAGCACGACGTGCACGCCCTGATCCGTGCCACCGGCGCCAAGCTGGAAGCGCTGCGTGCGCTGGAAGGCGCACCGCCGGTCGGCGAGGGCGAACAGCTGCAGGAACTGGCCGAACGCAACCGGGCCAACGGTGTGCTGCTGTCGCGCCGCCGCCGTGAGGTCAACTGGGCGCTGCGCCAGCTGGGCCGTACCGAAGACGCCTCGGCCTACGACGCCAAGGGCCAGTCGCACACGGTCACCGCCCGCCGCCCCCTCGCCGTCGCCTGACGCGACGGCGATCGCACACCCCCTCCCTGCGGGCTGAAGCCCGCCGCGTGACCGCGTATATTGGGCGCCTGTTCGAACGCCCCGAGTTGCCGTGTCCGCTGCCAACGCCCTGGTTACCGCCCCCCTTCCGCCGCAGCCGGTGCTGCAGGCGCTGCTTGAGCGCCTGCGCGAAGGCCTGCTGCTGTTCACCGAAGACGGGCAGGTGGCCCTGGCCAATCCGGCCGCGCAGAACCTGCTGGCCAACGGCGAAGACGGCGCATTGCCGCCGCCGCAGCGCCTGCGTGAACTGTTGCCGCCCGACGCGCTGGAGCAGGCGCGCCAGCATGGTCACTGGAACGGCAGCCTGCCGCTGGGCGAGGGCGTGGTCATCGCCCACCTGTACCACCACGGCCCGGTTGGCGAAGGGCACTTCCTGGCCCTGTTCCGCCACATCGAAGGGCAGGAAGACTACGAACGCGAACTGCAGCAGCGCCACGCCGAACTGCGCCAGGCCTACCTGCGCCTCAACGGCACCCAGGAAAAGCTGCTGCAGTCGGAGAAGATGGCGTCGATCGGCCAGCTCGCCGCGGGTGTGGCGCACGAGATCAACAACCCGATCGGTTACGTGCACTCCAACCTGGGCAGCCTGCAGGAATACCTGCGCAGCCTGTTCACCGTGATCGAGGCCTACGAGCGCGCCCTGCGTGCGCCGGATCCGAAGGCGTTGATTCCGGAGATCGACGATATCCGTGACCGCCTCGACATCGATTTCATCAGCCGCGACCTGCCGCAGCTGATGGCCGAGTCGCGCGAGGGCATCGAGCGGGTCACCCGCATCGTGCGCGACCTGAAGGACTTCTCTTACTCCGGTCGCGATGAGTCGTGGAAGCTGGTCGACCTGCACGCGGGCCTGGAATCGACCATCAACATCATCTGGAACGAGCTCAAGTACAAGGTCACCCTGGTGCGCGAGTTCGGCCAGTTGCCGCTGGTGGAGTGCTTGCCGTCGGAACTGAACCAGGTCTACATGAACCTGCTGCTCAACGCCGGCCACGCCATCGCCGAGCGCGGCACCATCACCGTGCGTACCGGCGTCGATGGCGATCATGTGTGGGTCGAGTTCGAAGACACCGGCGGCGGCATCTCGCCGGAACTGCGCCAGCGCATCTTCGATCCGTTCTTCACCACCAAGCCGGTGGGCAGCGGCACCGGGCTGGGCCTGTCGATCTCCTACAGCATCATCAACAAGCACCACGGCCGCATCGACCTGGACAGCACCCCGGGCGTCGGCTCGCGCTTCCGCGTGGTGCTGCCGGTGAAGCAGCCGCGATAAGGCGATTCTGTAGAGTCGAGCCATGCTCGACTGCTCTTTGCGGGGCCCCAAGTGGAGTCGAGCATGGCTCGACTCTACAACGCCGGTTACCGCTGCGGGCGATCCTCGCCACCTTCGCCGGTTTCAACCGGCGCTGGCCCGGCATTGCTGCGACGCTGTTCCTCGTAGGTGCGGAACGCCTGGTGGATGTGCTTGCGCAACTCGTCGTCGTTCCATGGCTTGGTCAGGAAACGGTAGATCGCGCCGCGGTTGATCGCGTCGGTCACCGTGTTCAGATCGGTGTAGCCGGACAGCACCAGGCGGATCGTATCCGGGTACAGCATCTTCACCCGGCCGAGGAACTCGGTGCCGCTCATGTCGCTCATACGCTGGTCGGACAGGATCACCTGCACGTCGTTGATCGCCAGCAGGTCGAACGCATCGCGCACGTTGCCGGCGGCCAGGATGCGGTAGCCATCGCGGCGGAACAGCCGCACCAGCGAGCGCAGCACGTTCTCTTCGTCGTCCAGCAGCAGCAGGGTGCGGTCGGGGCGGGTCTCGGCGAACGCCTCCGGGCGCAGGTAACGGCGGCGCAGGGTCATGCCGGCGGCATCGGCCGACATCGGTTCGCCGAACAGGTAGCCCTGGAACACATCGCAGTCGTTGCGGCGCAGGAAACCCAGCTGCGCCTGTGACTCGACGCCATTGGCGATCACGGTCATACCCAGCTGGTGGCCCATGGCGATGATCGCGCGGGCGATGGCGGCCTCGCGGTTGCCGGCCGGCGCGCTCTTGATGAAGCTGCGGTCGATCTTCAGCTTGTCCACCGGGTAGCGCACCAGCGCGCTCAGGCTGGAATCACCGGTGCCGAAGTTGTCCAGGCTCAGGCTGATGCCTTCATTGCGCAGGTTGGCCAGTGTCTCGTGCACGAAATTGACGTTGTTGGTCAGCGCGCTTTCGTTGATCTCCAGCGTCAGCATATGCGCCGGAACACCGGCGGCCTGCATCAGCGACATCACCTCGGCGAAGAAGTTCGGCCGCAGCAGCTGCAGGGTGGAGACGTTCACCGCGATGGTGAAGTCATCGAAACCCTGGTCCCGCCACAGGCGTGCCTGTTTCAACGCGCCCTCCAGCACCCACGTGCCGATCTGCACGATGATCCCCAGCCGCTCGGCGGTGCGCATGAAGCGCTCGGGCACCAGCATGCCCAGCGTGGGCGACTGCCAGCGCAGCAGCGCCTCCATGCCCACCACGTGGCCGTCGCGGGCGCTGACCAGCGGCTGGTAGCGCAGCTTCAGCTCGCCGTTGGGAATCGCATCGACGATCTGCCGCGCGATGATGCTCTCGCTGTGCGCGCTGGGCGGGGTATCCACCGCATGGATGCGCACCGCGTTGCCGCCTTCGCGCGCGGCCTGGTACAGCGCGTCTTCGGCGTGGTCAAGCAGGCGCGAAGTGCTGCTGGCATGTTCCGGGCACAGGCTCACGCCCAGCTTGCCGGTCATGAACAGCGTGTACGGCAGCACAGACAGCGGCAGCTCCATCTGCTGCCGGATCTCCTCAGCGAAGTCTTCCGGTAGCGGCACGTCGGCGGTGCGCGGTACCGCGATCAGGAATTCGTCGCTGCCGTGGCGCCACAACTTGCCACGCCCGCGCAGGTAGGACTGCAGGCGCTGCGCCACCAGCACCAGGGCCTGGTCGCCCACTTCCGCGCTCATGTTCTCGTTCACCGAGGCGAAGTGGTCGATGTCCACATGCATCAGCATCAGCGCGGTACCGCCCGAAGCCGCGTCGGCGACCATCGCCTGCAGCTCGGGATTGCCGGCGCCAAGGCGGTCGGGTGCATCGTCGATGCTGACCGGGGGCAGGTTGGGATTCCACATAGGCTCAGTATTCCGGTGACTCGACGGCGGCCATGCCGGCCGCCTGGTAGGGGAGGTGGACGTCGACGAGGGTGCCTTCGCCATGCGCGGACTCGATCCGTACATGGCCACCGACACTCTGCGCGCGCTCGCGCATCACGATCAGGCCAAGCCCGCGCGGTCCATCCGGGTCGAAACCTTCGCCGTCATCGCGGATCTGCAGATGCAGGCCGCGTTGCCCGACGTCACGCAGCTGCAGCTGCACCTGGCTGGCGCGCGCATGGCGCAGCACGTTGGTCAGGCTCTCCTGCGCGATGCGGAAGCAGGCCTGTTCGATGCTGTTGTCCGGGCGATGCGGCAGCGGCTCGATCTCGGCCAGCAGTTCAACCGGCGAGGACCGGAACAGCACGCGTGCCTGCCAGCTCAGCGCGGCCTCCAGCCCCAGTGCGTCCAGCTGCGGCGGGCGCAGCAGGGTGGAGATATCGCGCAGCTTGGCCACGGTGGTGTCGGCCAGGCTGACGATCTGCGCCAGGTCCTCGGCGCGGCGCTGCGGGTCATCTTCGTCCTGCGCCGCATAGGCCGACAGCTTGATCGCGGTGATCGCCTGGCCGATGTCGTCGTGCAGGTCGCGCGAGATCGCGCGGCGCTCGTCCTCCTGCAGCGAGAACAGGCGGCCGGCCATCGCCTGCAGCTCGCGGTTGCTGGTTTCCAGTGCGCTGCGGGTGCGCTCGGAATCGCTGAGGTCGCGCACGATCAACAGCTTGCAGTCGCGGCCGCCATAGCGCACTTCACCCACCGCCAGCCCGGCATGGAAGCTGCGGCCGTCGGCGCGCTGCATCGCCACCACGCTGCTGTGCCCGGGGCCCAGGTGCGGCTGCCCGGCGCGCAGCTGGCTGCGCACCCGCGCCAGGTCACCTGCAGCGACCAGCGCTGACAGCGGCTCGCCCAGCAGGGTGTGGCTGCCATAGCCGAACAGGCTGGCGGCCCACGCATTGGCGTACAGCACGTGTTCGTCGGACAGAATCACCACGCCATCGGGCAGCACCCGCACCAGCTCGCGGAACTGTTCCTCGCGCTCGCGCAGCAGGCGCCGCGATTGTTCGCGCTCGGTCACGTCCTGCAGGGTGCCCAGCACGCGGCTGCGGCCGGACTCATCAATGCCACTGGCGGCGCGCAGGTGCACCATCAATGCACGGCCGTCCATCGACAGCAGCGGCAGCAGCACGTCCACCTGCACCGGGTCGCCGGAGCACAGCTCGGACAGCAGCTGTTCGGTCTGGGTGGCGGTGGCCGGGTCGGCCGGCACCAGCAGTTCGTCGAAACGGTGCCAGCGGCGCGCCTCGGGCGGGCGGCGGCCGAGCAGGCGATAGACCTGGTTGGAGTAGCGGCCCAGGGCCGTGGAGGGATCCAGTTCCCATGCACCGATGCGGGCCAGCTCGTGCGCCTCTTCCACCCGCGCCAGTGCCTGGTCACGGCGCAGCTGGGCCAGGTCCTCGGCGGTGCGGTCGATGGCGATCAGCAGGCGGGCATTGTGGCCGTCGTAGCTGATCGCATTGGAACGCAGTTCCATCTGGCGCTGACTGCCGTCACGCAGCTGCAGCTGCGTGCGCAGGATGCACAATTCTTCCGGCGCCTCGCGGATCGCCTCCAGCTTGGTCTGCAGGGCCTGGTCCTGGCCTGGCGGCCACAGTGCATCGATGGTTTGCTCCAGCAGCGCGTCGCGTTCCCAGCCGAAGGTCGCGCAGGCGGCGGGGTTGGCATCGAGGATGGCCAGCGTATCCAGGTCGTAGACCAGGATCGGGCCGGGATTGCCCTCGAACATCTGCCGCAGGCGCAGTTCCGACGCCTGCTGCCGGGCATGGGTCTGCAGCACGTGCTCGGCCAGCGGGCGCAACAGCAGGTACAGCAGCCCGGCGCTGGCCAGGGCGAAGAATGCACCCTTCAGGCCCTGCCACAGCGCTGCCTGCTGCGGGTCGGGCACCAGTGCCTGCACCGCGCCGTCGGTTGCGATCATCCAGGCCAGCGCCATCACCAGGTAGCTCAGCACCACCCGCCGCCGGTCGCGGCTCAGCGCCTGCGCCATCCGCGGGTCAGAAACAGGGGCCTTGCCGGTAGGGTCTGCGGGCATGGATGGGAGGGATGAAAGGGGCGCCGGCCATCTTACCGCGCGGGTGTGCCCTGACCACTCAATTATCCGCCGCAGGCGCCGTTAACCACTGCGTGCCCCGCTGACGGGCGTGTCATCCGGAGCAAGATCGCGTGGACCAAGGGATCATCGCCAGCCTGCTGCAGCACCCGCTTGCGTCGGCGCTGGTCATCGTCGACCGTACGGGACGCCCGTTGGCGGCCAATCCGGCTGCGCGCGAGCATGGCCTGCCGGCCACCGTGGCCGCCTATGCGCCGATGCTGGAAGATCTGCGCCTGATGGCCGCCGATGGCGGCATCGTGGCCTGTACGCTGCCCGGCGGCCCGCGCGGTCACTACGACGGCCACCTGCGCGCCGTGCACGATGGCGCCGGCAACCTGCTGGCGTTCACGCTGAGCGTTCCCGAGCCAACGCCGATCGATGGCGGCGGGCGCTGGGAGCTGGCGCTGGACAGTGCCGGCCACAGCCTGTGGGATTGGGATATTCCCAGTGACCGCGTGGCGCGAACCCCGGCGCTCGGCGATGAGACCGCCACCGAGATGTTGTCACGCGTCCACAGCGAGGACATCGGCCAGGTGCGTGCGGCACTGGACCAGCATCTGCGCGGGCAGAGCGAGCAGTACAGCGCGCAGTTCCGCTTCCGCCAGGCCGATGGCCAGTGGCGCTGGGTCCTGGACCGGGGGCGCGTGGTCGCGCGTACGGCCGATGGCCAGCCGCTGCGCATGGTCGGCACGCATACCGATATCGAGCAGCAGAAGCAGCTGGAATCGCTGCTGCAGGAACAGCAGCTGCACCTGAGCGAGGCGCAGCGCATCGCCAGCATGGGCAGCTGGTCGTTTGATCCGACCACCGGTCACTTCTGGTGGTCGCCGGAACTGCGCTCGCTGCTGGCGCTGGAGCAGGGCGCCGTGCCCGGCCAGCGGCGCTGGCTCAAGCAGTTGCACCCGCGCTCGCGCGGCGCCCTGCGCGCGGCCTGGCGGCGGTTGTGGCGCGATGGTCGCGCCGCCAACCTGGAGCTGGAGCTGACCCGCGGCAACGAGCCCTCGCAGCACCTGCGGCTGTGGATGCAGCCGCTGATGGACATGGAGGGGCAGCCCAAGCGACTGCTCGGTCAGGTCCAGAACATCACCGAACAGCACCAGACCGATGCGCTGATCCGTTGGCGCACCGAACTGCTGAACCGCGTTTCCGCACTGGGCCGCATCGGCGGCTGCGAGATCGAGGTGCAGACCCGGCACATGCAGTGGACCGAGGAGTGCTATCGCATCCACGGCCTGCGCAAGGAGCCCATCACCCTCGACCAGGCGCTGGCGCTGTACACCGAGGATTCGCGCAGCGCCTTCGAGGCGGCGTTGGTGCGGATCGCCAATGGCGGGCTGCCCGAGCAGCTGGACCTGTGCTTCTACCGCCAGTCCGGCCTGCGTGTCTGGGTGCAGGTGCTGGTCGAGCTGGACCGCCGGGATGGGCTGCCGCCGCGCTTCGTGGTGCTGTTCCGTGACATCACCCGCGAGCGCGAAGCCAACGAGCGCATCGAGCTGCTGGCGCATTACGACCTGCTCACCGGCCTTCCAAACCGTGTGCTGCTCGGCGAGCAGACCGCCGAAGCCATCGAGGAAGCGCGCGACCGCGGCACCTCGCTGGCAATGCTGTTCATCGATCTGGACGGCTTCAAGACCATCAACGACAGCTTCGGCCACGCCACTGGCGATGCGCTGCTGAAGGCGGCGGCCACCCGGTTGCACCAGAACCTGCGTAACAACGATCTGTTCGGGCGTTTCAGCGGTGATGAGTTCATCGTCGTGCTGCGCGACCTGGCCGAGCCGGAAGACGCCGGCCACGTGGCACGCAAGCTGATTGCCTCGCTGGCCGAGCCGCTGCGCCGTGGCGAGACCACGTTGAAGGTGGGTGCCAGCGTCGGCATTGCGATGCTGGGTGATGCACAGACCGACTTCGATTCGCTGCTGCGCGCGGCCGACGCCGCGATGTACGCGGCCAAGGAAGCCGGGCGCAACACCTACCAGTACTACAGCCAGGACGCACTGGCCCGGATCCAGCGCAAGCTTGAACTGGAGCATGCGCTGCACGGCGCCATCGAGCGCGAAGAGTTCAGCCTGGCCTATCAGCCGCTGCTGCACGCGCACCAGGGCGAACCGCCGGCGATCGAGGCGCTGCTGCGCTGGCATCGTCCGGGCATCGGCTATTGCAGCCCGGCTGAATTCATTCCCATTGCCGAAAAGTGCGGCGAGATCGTGCGCATCGGCGACTGGGTGCTGAACGAGGCCTGCCGGCAGGCGACAGCCTGGGACCACGCTGGCCTGCGTTTCGATCGCATCGCAGTCAATGTGTCGGCGGTGCAGCTGCGTGACCGTGGTTTCGCCGAGCGTGTGATCGAGATCTGTCACGCCCACGGCTGGCCGCCACAGCGGCTGGAGCTGGAACTGACCGAGTCGGCGCTGATCCGTGACACCGACATCCTGCGCCACTGCTTCGACGTGCTGGAACGGCACGGCGTGCCCCTGGCGGTGGATGACTTCGGCACCGGCTTCTCCAACCTCAACTACCTCAACCGTTTCCCGGTGGGGCGCCTGAAGATCGACCGCAGCTTCGTGCAGGGCATGCTGCATGACTCGGGCACGGCCGAAGTGACCCAGGCCATCGTGCATCTGGGCCACGCGCTGGGCATGAAGGTGGTGGCCGAAGGCGTGGAAACGCACCAGGAAGAAGACATGCTGCGCCGCCAGGGCTGCGACGAGATCCAGGGCTACCTGTACTCGCGCCCGCTCAGCCCGCGTGACCTGGCGCAGTGGCTGCGCCAGCAGCACCCGTCACCGATGCGCACCGACGCCAGCGGCGAAGTGGTGCTGGTGCGCTGACCGCATCTGGACCGGCTCTGGTGGGTGCCGACCTTGGTCGGCACTGACGCCTGCATGCGCAATCATCCACGCATGGCGTGGATCTACTTCACGCATCGGCCTTGGTCGGCACGGATGCCCGCGCTCGCGATCATCCACGCATCAGAATCCTGCTCTGGTGGGTGCCGACCTTGGTCGGCACTGATGCCTGCACGCGCGATCATCCACGCATCAGAATCCCGCTCTGGTGGGTGCCGACCTTGGTCGGCACGGATGCCTGCACGCGCGATCATCCACGCATCAGAGTCCCGCTCTGGTAGGTGCCGACCTTGGTCGGCACTGATGCCTGCACGCGCGATCATCCACGCATGGCGTGTATCTACTTCACGCATGGGCTTTAGTCGGCACGGATGCCTGCGCCCGCGTTCATCCACGCATGGCGTGGATCTCTATCTCAAGGCTTCCCCATCCAGGCCCAGGTCCCACGCCAGGCCCAGCAGTTCGTTGTCCGCACGGGAAGGCGCAGGCCGCGCATCGGCCAGCTGCTGCAGTTCGCGGATCTCCTCGCGTGCCACGTCTTCCAGCTGTTGCAGCTGCTCACGCACGCTCGCGTTGCGCGGGCGCTCGGTGTCGGTGAGGGAGGGCAGGGCGCGGATCAGGGTCATGGTGCGCGTACAGGATGCATCCAACGGCGGGTCACAGGCAAAGGCCCCGGACGAACCGGGGCCTTTCGGGCTGCCGGTGGCGGCAGCGGACATCAGGATCAGAACAGCTCGACGGTACCGGCGCCCATGCTCTGCTGGGCAACCGGCTTGTGCGGCGGGCGCTCCCATTCGCTACGCAGTTCGCGCAGGCGGCTGCCAGTGCGCTGCAGGGCGGTGGCGATCTCTTCGTCGAACACGCCGCCATTGCGGTGCAGCAGCTCCTGCAGGGCCACCGCTTCGCGGTTGATCGCGGTCAGTCGGTCCAGGTGGGTGTGCACGCCGCCCAGCGCCTGGGTGGCGATGTCTTCGAACTGCAGGGCGCGCACGGCCTCGGCCACGCTGCCATCGATCGAACGGGCACACTCGGAGACTTCGCGCATGCCGTCGCCCAGCGAGGCGTTGATCTGAGCGACGTTGTCGAGCATGGCCGCCGCTTCCTGGCGCGCTTCACGGGAGCGGTCCATATCGCGCGAGGCCATGTGCGAGACCGTCTCGCGCACCTTGGCGATGGCGTCCTTGGAGCTGTGCGCCAGCTTGCGGATCTGCTCATTGAACGTGGTCGAGCGCTCGGACAGGTTGCGCACTTCGTCGGCGACCACGGCGAAGCCACGACCGGCTTCACCGGCACGCGCGGCTTCAATGGCAGCGTTCAGGGCCAGCAGGTTGGTCTGGTCAGCGATCGACTTGACGTCTTCCAGCAGCGCGAAGATGCCATCCAGGTGCTGCGCCATCTGGTCGATGTGCTGCACGGTGGTACTGCTCTGGCCGCTGACCTGCTCCAGCGCCTCCACCAGCTGCTCCATGCGATGGCTGGCGTGCTGGGCAAAGCGGGCAACGTCGAGACCGGCGCTGCCTTCATCACCGGCGCGGTCA
Organism: Stenotrophomonas maltophilia group sp. Smal17; assembly: GCF_030237045.1. Classification (NCBI taxonomy): domain Bacteria; kingdom Pseudomonadati; phylum Pseudomonadota; class Gammaproteobacteria; order Lysobacterales; family Lysobacteraceae; genus Stenotrophomonas; species Stenotrophomonas maltophilia group sp. Smal17. Next base: position 73,027 of record NZ_JASJSU010000007.1, on the reverse strand, counting down.
ACGATGCGCGACAGGGCCTGGCTCTGCTGGCGCGACTTGCGGTTCATCGCATCGAAGCTGCCGCCCAGGCTGGAAACGGCCTGGCGGATCAGGTCACGGGCACGTTCCACTTCGCCGCGCGAACCGTCGATCTCGTTGCCGACGAAGTTGCGCAGTTCGGTCAGCAGCTGGTCCTGCTCACGCAGCACGCGGGCATGTTCCGGGGAACGGTGCGCCTGGGCGCGGGTGGTCCACCACGCAAAGCCGAGCCAGCTCAGCGTCATCGTGGTCAGGATCGCCCAGCGCAGGGCGGCCGGCCATTCGAAACCGATGGCGAAGGGGAGCAGCAGGGTCAGAGCCAGGGGGGCGGCCAGACGGATGAAAATGCGTGAGTACATGGACGTTCTCGGGAGGTGCACGGAGGATGTATCGGCCGTACCCCCTTTCTCTTTAACGTCGATGTGCCTTGAAGTGCATTCTGAATGCGCCGGTTTTCCGGCGCCTGGCGCGTCGTTGCGTTGCGCACTCGCCGGGCGATGCCCGGCGAATGTGGGTGAAGGTCAGGCCAGCTGACGGTCCACGGCCTCGATCATCGCCTTGCGGCTGAACAGGAAGTCCCAGTAGCTGCCGCCCAGCTGCCGCCACAGCACCGCCGAGCGTACCGCGGCCAGCAGCAGGGCGCGGATCTCGGCGACCACGCCGGCCTGGCCCAGGTAGTGCGGGTTGCCCTGCACCATCACCCGCGGTTTCAGGTGGCTGATGGTGTCGGCATACAGGCCGCCCAGGTTGGCCAGCACATCCGGGTGGCCGCTGTCGCCCAGTTCGGTGGCCTGGCGCTGGGCGCGTTCGATGCCCGAGGCAACTTTGTTCACGGTCGCCCCGTCCTGCACGAAGCGCCGCTCCAGCTGCAGCACCGACAGCGCCAGCTTGGGCAGGATCGGGTCCTGGCCCTGGCTGCGGAAGTAGTTGTGCAGCAGGCGCAGGCCCGCCTTCAGCGCGTCGCGGTCACCGAACACCTCCTGCGGCGAGGACGCGTCGACGCGGAACACGCTGTCCACAGCGGTGCGCACGGCGGCGGCGTCGGAATGGCCGGTATCGGCGATGCGGCGTACCTGCTGCAGGGCCTGGGCAATGCCGGCCAGGGCCAGGACGCGGTCGTCGACGGTGAAACTCATGCAGCGATTACCTCAAAAGGAGAAGGGGTGGTGCGCAGGCGCTGTTCCAGCGGTGCGTCGGTGGCGGCGATCACCGCGCCACCCAGGCACACATCACCGTCATACAGCACCAGCGACTGGCCGGGGGTGACGGCGCGTTGCGGGCGGGCGAAGCTGACCAGCACGCTGCCATCGTCCAGCACTTCGACCGTACACGGCTCGTCGGGCTGGCGGTAGCGGGTCTGTGCGGTGCATTCGAAGCGCCGCGCTGGCGGTGAGCCGGCAATCCAGTGCGCGGTCTCCGAGCGCAGGCGGTCAGACAGCATCCATCGGCTGTCGCGGTCCTGGTCTACGTACAGCACGTTGCTGGCCACGTCCTTGCCGACCACGTACCACGGCGCGGCCGGACGGCCGCGTACGCCGCCGATGTTCAGGCCTTCGCGCTGGCCCAGGGTGAAATAGAACACGCCCGGGTGTTCGGCGATCACGCTGCCGTCGGCCGGGTCGAGGATCTGGCCTGGCTTGGCCGGCAGGTAACGGCCGAGGAACTCGCGGAAGTCGCGCTCACCGATGAAGCAGATGCCGGTGGAATCCTTCTTGGCGTGGGTCGGCAGGCCGACGTCGCGCGCGATCCGGCGCAGGTCGCTCTTTTCAAGATCGCCGATCGGGAACAGCGTGGCCGCCAGCTGCTGCTGGCCGAGCTGGTGCAGGAAGTAGCTCTGGTCCTTGGAGCGGTCGGCGCCACGGAGCAGCAGCCACTGGCCGCCGCGCTGGGTCACCCGCGCGTAGTGGCCGGTGGCGATGCGCTCGGCACCCAGTTCGCGGGCCGCGTCCAGGAAGTGCTTGAACTTCACTTCGCGGTTGCACAGCACGTCCGGGTTCGGGGTGCGGCCGGCGGCGTACTCGGCCAGGAAGTGCTCGAACACGCCCTGCCAGTACTCGCTGGAGAAATCGCGGAAGTGGAACGGAATGCCGAGCAGGCCGCAGACCGCCACCGCATCGCGGCGGTCATCTTCGGCGCGGCAGTCGCCGCTGCCGTCGTCGGCCCAGTTCTGCATGAACAGGCCGGCTACGGCTTCGCCCTGTTGTACCAGGCGCCAGGCGGCGACCGAGGAATCGACGCCACCGGAGACGCCCACCATCACCCGCGGAGTGCTCATGCGACCTCCCTGACCAGCGAAAGGGGATGGCGCTGGCCACCCAGGAAATCAGCCACCACCTGCCAGACCAACGGGCTGCGCAGGCGTTCGCCAGCGGACTGCAGCTCGGCCGGGGTCAGCCACAGCGCGCGGTCGATGCCGGTGTCCAGCGGCTGCGCCGGGTCATGCGAGAGCGGGCGTGCCGCATAGCAGAAGCGCAGGAAGGCGGTGCCGTCGCCGGCGGTCCACTGGTAGCAGCCGATGAAATGGGTCAGCTGTACCGTCCAGCCGGTTTCCTCGCGGGTCTCGCGCAGGGCCGCCTCGGCCAGGCTTTCGCCCGGCTCGAGGTGGCCGGCGGGCTGGTTCAGCACCTGCCGGCCCTCGATGGTCTCTTCGACCAGCAGCACGCGGCCGCCGTCGACCACGACGGTGGCGACGGTGGCGTGCGGTGCCCAGCGCGGGTCCGGCGTGGCGTTCACCTCAGAATTCGTCCTTCTTGGTCAGTTCCAGCTCCATCGCATCGGCAGTGCGGATGGCCGCATCGATGGCGTCGCTGAGCTGGTCGGCGCTGGCATCGGCGTCGATCTTCACCACGAACATGGCGGTGGTGTCCTGCTTCACCCAGCCGCCCATCTTGGCATCCTGCGAATCCTCCAGCAGGCGGTTGGCCACGGCCACCGGGAACTGCTTGGTCTTGGCGATGTAGGCCGGCGACCAGATCTCGCGGATGTTGTGGGTACCGAAATCTTCCACCGACGAACGCACATAGACCATCTGCGTGCGGTCACCCTCGACGTCGAAGACCATGCGGTAATCGCCGTCCTCGTCCACCTCATAGGTGTAACCCAGCTTGTCCAGGTGGCGGGCCACGGCTTTGTCGGCCTCGGTCGCGGCGGCGGCAGAGCCGGCGGCGGCCAGGCCGATCAGCAGGGCAGGCAGAAGGGTCCTTTTCATGAAGATCCTGTGAAGCAGATTTGAAAGAAGCTGCAATTGTGACGGTGGGCGTCCGTGCCGTCCAATCCGCAGCAGGCCGACGCAGGCCGGGCGCAACCTCTATAATGGGTGGATGCCCCATGAGTCTTCCCCCGATTCCCATCACGAGCACGGCGTTGCCGTGGAGCCCGCGCGCCCGGAAGTGGCGCCGCCGCCGTTCTACCAGGTGATGCTGCTCAACGACGACTACACCCCGATGGATTTCGTGGTGGACGTGCTGCAGCAGTTCTTCAGCATGGACCTGGACAAGGCCACGCAGGTGATGCTGCACGTGCATACCCGTGGCCGCGGCGTGTGCGGGGTGTTCACCCGCGAAGTGGCCGAGACCAAGGTCGCCCAGGTCAACGAGTACTCGCGGATGAACCAGCATCCGTTGCTGTGCACGATGGAAAAGGCCTGACCGGCTACTGATTCTCGTCCGGGCACATTGATTCCGGACCCGTTGTGCCCACCAAGGTGGGCACCTACCAGGTGCAGGCCTGTATCGATCCCGGACGGGGCGTGCCCACCAAGGTGGGCACCTGCCAGGGCGCAGGCCTGTTTCGATCCCGGACGGGGCGTGCCCACCAAGGTGGGCACCTGCCAGGGCGCAGGCCTGTTTCGATCCCGGATGGGGGGGCACCAGGGTGGGAACCTGCCAAGCGCGGTTCACCCTTCCGCCAGTGCCTCCAGCGCCATCCGCGCCACTGCCTCGTCCACGTCCGCGGGGTCGCCGTCATCGCGGAACCATACCGCCGACAGCCCCATGCTGGCTGCGATCCAGCGCAGCAGGCGCGCCCGTTCCAGGCCGGCCAGCGTGCTCACCTGTTCCAGCCGGACGGCAAACCGCTCCGGGCGCGTGGCCACATGGATACCCGGGCCGCACAGGTCCGGGTTGCTGAACAGCGTCGTGTAATCAAAGGCCCGGTCGCCCAGCAGCCGCTTCGGGTCGATCGCCAGCCAGCCGCGCGGGCCGAAATCCAGCACGTTGTCGTGGTGCAGGTCACCGTGCAGGGGCCGGATCTCCTGTTCGTCCTGCAGCAGCTCCTCCGCCATTGACCTGCACTGTTCCAATAATGGCGGTAGCGCAGCCCTTGGCTGCAGCAGGTCGGCGAACCATGTACGCAGGCAGACCAGTTCCGCTGGCGGCGCGCTCCGTGGCCGGTGCAGCTGCTGCAGGACCTGGCACAGGATCGTGGTGCAGGCGTCATCGTTGCCGTCGATCGAGCGTTGCCGCAGCGAGTCGCCGCATGCGCGTTCGATCAGGATCGCCGGCCCCTCGTGGGCCAGCAGGCGGGCGGCGCCGTCACCGTCCCACCAGCGCAGCAGGCGATGGCTGTTCTGCTCCTCGGTTTCGCTGCTGACCTTCAGCATCGCCGGCTCGCCGGCGGCGGTCAGCACCGGCCAGAGCTGGGCATGGGGCGTCTTGATGGATGCGCCATCACGCCGCAATCGCCAGCGGCTCAGGTAGGGTTCGCTCATGCTGCGCGGGCTGTCCTGGAGTGAATGAAGTTCAAGCAATGTCTACTGCTAACGCCATCTGAACGCAGCAATCCGCTAGGGTGATGGAAAACGCGTAGTCAGGCCGCATATTGTCCCCATCTGCCGCCGGAGTAATCCATGTTCAGCAAAGACCTCGAACACACCATCGGCCAGTGCTACAAGCGCGCCCGTGAGGCCCGGCATGAGTTCATGACGGTCGAACACCTGCTGTTGGCACTGCTCGACAACCCGTCCGCCCAGGCCGTTCTGAAGGCCTGTGGGGCCGACGCCGAACGCCTGCGCCAGGAACTGGAGCAGGCCATCGAGGCCTCTGTGTCGCGCCTGGCCGAAGATGACGGCCGCGACACCCAGCCGACCCTCGGCTTCCAGCGCGTGCTGCAGCGGGCCGTGTACCACGTGCAGTCCTCGGGCAAGAAGGAGGTCACCGGCGCCAACGTGCTGGTCGCCATCTTCGGCGAAAAGGACTCCCACGCCGTCTACTACCTCAACCAGCAGGACGTTACCCGGCTGGACGTGGTCAATTACCTGTCCCACGGCATCGCCAAGCTGGGTGAGGAGGGTGAGCAGCCGTCCTCGTCCTCCGAGGGCGAGGGCCGCATCGAGGGCGGGGAGGGCGAGCCGAAGGGCGACGCCCTGACCGAATTCGCCAGCAACCTCAACGAACAGGCCCGGGCCGGTCGCATCGACCCGCTGGTCGGCCGTGCCGACGAGATCGAGCGCACCATCCAGGTGCTGTGCCGCCGCCGCAAGAACAATCCGCTGTACGTGGGTGAGGCTGGCGTGGGCAAGACCGCGATTGCCGAGGGCCTGGCCCGCCGCATCGTCGAGGGCTCGGTGCCCGACGTGCTGGCTGATGCCGTGATCTACTCGCTCGACCTGGGCGCACTGGTGGCCGGCACCAAGTACCGGGGTGACTTCGAAAAGCGCCTGAAGAGCGTGCTGACCGCGTTGAAGAAGGTACCCAATGCGGTGCTGTTCATCGACGAGATCCACACCATCATCGGTGCCGGTTCGGCGTCGGGTGGCACCATGGATGCGTCCAACCTGATCAAGCCGGCGCTGGCCTCCGGTGAGCTGCGCTGCATCGGCTCGACCACCTTCCAGGAGTACCGTGGCATCTTCGAGAAGGATCGGGCGCTGGCCCGCCGCTTCCAGAAGATCGATATCGTCGAGCCGACCGTCGGCGAGACCTACGAGATCCTGCAGGGGCTGAAGTCCAAGTACGAACTGCACCACGGCGTGACCTATTCCGACGAGGCATTGCAGGCGGCGGTGGACCTGTCGGTGAAGCACATCGGCGACCGCCTGCTGCCGGACAAGGCCATCGACGTGATCGACGAGGCCGGCGCCCGCCAGCGCCTGCTGCCGGAAGGCCAGCGCAAGGAGCTGATCGACGTCGAGGAAGTCGAGGCGATCGTCGCCAAGATGGCGCGCATCCCGACCAAGCAGGTCAGTGCCACCGACAAGGATGTGCTGCAGCACCTGGAGCGCAACCTGAAGATGGTGATCTTCGGTCAGGATCCGGCCATCGAGACGCTGTCTTCGGCGATCAAGCTGGCCCGCTCGGGCCTGGGCAACCCGGAAAAGCCGATCGGCAACTTCCTGTTCGCCGGCCCGACCGGTGTCGGCAAGACCGAGGTGACCAAGCAGCTGGCGCTGCAGCTGGGCATCGAGCTGGTCCGCTTCGACATGTCCGAGTACATGGAGCCGCATTCGATCAGCCGCCTGATCGGTGCGCCCCCGGGCTACGTCGGCTTCGACCAGGGTGGCCTGCTGACCGAAAAGATCGTCAAGACGCCGCACTGCGTGCTGCTGCTGGACGAAATCGAGAAGGCGCACCCGGACATCTTCAACATCCTGCTGCAGGTGATGGACCGCGGCGTGCTCACCGATACCAACGGTCGCGAGGCCAACTTCAAGAACGTGGTGCTGGTGATGACCACCAATGCCGGCGCGGCGCAGGCCTCGCGGCGTTCTATCGGTTTCACCAAGCAGGACCATGCCACCGACGCGATGGAGACCATTCGCCGCGCCTTCACCCCGGAATTCCGCAACCGCCTCGACGCGGTAGTGCAGTTCCAGGCACTGGGCTTCGAGCACATCCTGCGCGTGGTCGACAAGTTCCTGATCGAGCTGGAGATGTTGCTGCAGGACAAGCACGTCAGCCTGTCGGCTACCCCGACCGCGCGCGACTGGCTGGCCCACCACGGCTTCGACCCGCTGATGGGTGCCCGTCCGATGGCCCGCGTGATCCAGGACAAGATCAAGCGTCCGCTGGCCGACGAACTGCTGTTCGGCAAGCTGGTGAACGGTGGCAAGGTCAGCATCGACGTCCGCGACGACGAGCTGGTGGTCGAAACCCAGGCCGAACCGGAGCGTCTGTTGCCGGTGACGGTGGAGTAAAGCCGGCGCCGGGCGCAACCCGGCAACAAGCAGGGGCAAGGGCGGCTTCGGCCGCCCTTGTCGTGCCTGCGGTCAGCGGCTGCGACGGCGCACTTCGCGCTTGAACTGCCCGGCATCGATCGGTTCGATGCGCGACACGTCGCAGGTGGCATTGCCGGTGTCGAGCTGGCTGCGGCCTTCACCGCACAACTGATCCGCCTCCTTCCTGCCGTCGGTCCTGAAGCCGAGGCGGGTGGCCAGCACGGCCGAAGGGCAGCTGCTGCGGAAGTGCACGATGTAGTGGTCGTCGCCGGTGCGCAGCAACACGTTCTTGTCTGCGCCGGCGCGTACGATCTGCTGCTCGCCGGCCAGCGGTACGCATTGGGCGGGGGCCGTGTCGGCGGCCTGGGCGGTCGGCGCCAGCAGGCCGGTCGCGGCCAGGGCAAGGGCGGTGAGCAGGGAGGGCATCTTCATGGCGGTGCGAGGGGGTAGCGATCCGGACTGGACCGGATTGCAGATTGCCGTCGCCGTTGCACATGCGAATCTGCCGCAAGCGGGGCTGACCGACGTCACGGTGAGTTCGGTCACGATGACCTTCGGCAGGGCCGGATTGCAGGCATGACAAAAGGCCAGCAACCAGGGCTGGCCTTGTCGGAGTGGCGCCAGGCGCCGACCGCTTACTTCATGCGGTAGGTGATACGACCCTTGGTCAGGTCGTATGGGGTCATTTCAACCTTGACCCGGTCACCGGTAAGGATGCGGATGTAGTTCTTGCGCATGCGGCCGGAGATGTGGGCAATGATTTCGTGCCCATTTTCCAGACGAACGCGGAAAGTGGTGTTCGGCAGCGTCTCGCTGACGGTGCCCTCGAACTCGATGGAATCGTCTTTCGACATGTAGTCCTGTGCGGTTCAGAAAACGGCCACGCTGGGCCTAAGGCGCAGTATTTTACGCGTGACCGGGCCAGCTTGCAAAGTTTGTGTTAACCCCCGGCCAAATCCCGTGCAGGCAGCCGTCCGACCGCCCTGGTCCACGGGCCTTCGCGCCCGTTGCCGCGCACGGCCTGCCGCACATGCGTCAGGAATTCGGCGCGCGGCAGGTGCTCGGCCCCCATCCGCAGCAGGTGCGGATTCTCCACCTGCGCATCGATCAGCGCCCAGCCCCAGCGGCGCAGGGTGGCCGCCAGCGCCGCCAGTGCGATCTTGGAGCCGCCGCTGGCGCCGCTGAACATGCTCTCGCCGAAGAACATCGACCCGATCGCCACCCCGTAGATACCCCCGACCAGGGTCTGCCGGTCCCAGACCTCGAAGGAGTGGGCGAAACCGAGGTCGTGCAGCTGGCTGTAGGCCTCGATCATCGCCGGGCTGATCCAGGTGCCATCCTGGCCCGGGCGGGGCGCGGCGGCACAGGCCTGCATCACCCGGCTGAAGGCCGTGTCGGCGGTGACTTCCCACGTGCTGCCGCGCAGCTGGCGACGGAAGCGGCTGGACAGGTGCACACCCTCGGTGCGGAACACCATGCGCGGGTCCGGCGACCACCACAGGATCGGCTCGCCCTCGCTGAACCATGGAAAGATGCCGCCGGCATAGGCGTTCAGCAGTCGCACCGGGTGCAGGTCGCCGCCTACCGCGAGCAGGCCATCGGGCTGGCGCAGCGCGGTCTCGGCCGGCGGGAAGGGGGCGTCCGGCGCATCGGCCAGGCGCCAGGGGAGCGGGCGGGTCATGCAGGCAATTGTATTCGCGGTAGGCATGCGCGATGTCTGGCACCATCACCTTCCCGCGGCAAGGGGCCTATGCATGAGCGACCCGATCAGCGCCGTTCTCGATGTGCACGACAGCCCGCGCGCACGCAACGACAGCCTGGGCATGCTGCTGTCGCTGGCTGCTGAGCAGCCGCGCCAGCTGGGCGAGCTGATGCTGCAGGCCCTGGCGCGGCGCTCGCCGGGCTCGGCCTTCCTCGACATGGCACTGGACCTGATGCCGGATGAGGTGGTGCCCGCGGTTGCCACCGATGCCTGGCGGCGCTATCGCGACGGCGAGCGCGGCGAACTGCTGGCCAGCGTGATCGAGTTTGCCAGCTACCAGGCACCGAAGGTGCTGCAGGACGATTGGGATGCGCTGCTGGCCGTGGCCATCGAAGATGAGCTTCAACTGGCCTCGCAGCTGTGGCGGGCGCTGCCGCCTGCGGTGGCTGCGGGCTGGGCGCAGGTCCTGGCCGAGGCCGATGATGATCGCGAAATGCCGCGGGCGCGGGCGCTGTTGTTGGCCGCGCAGCCCGCGACCTATGCCGCCGCGCGCGGCTATCTGGCCGGCTGGGGGCAGCTGGACGCCGAGGCCTGGGCACATTGGGCCGGCGTTGCCGACGGGCCGCATCCGCGGCGCCTGCATGGAGAGCGGCCGCTGCACATCCGTTTCGGCGGTGCGCAGCATCGCGCCCAGCTGGCCGACGAGCCGGGCTGGCGCAAGCGCATCTGGCGCCTGCACCCCACCTGGAGCGGCGGTCAGGTTCATCACGCCGGCCATATGGGTGGGCGGCTGGAGGCGCTGTGCGGGAGCTGCCATGCACCACTGCAGCGCCTGCTGCAGACCGACGCCGCCGTGCTGCAGCCGGGCGCGGCAGGGGAGATCACACTTGCGGTCTGCCTGGACTGCTGTGGCTGGGAGGAGCCGCCGGTGCGCTTCTATCGCCATGATGGCGCAGGCCGGCCCAGCTGCCATCCCCGCCAGTACCGCGACGTGCCGAGCACGCCTACCGACAGCGGCGATCTGATGCCGGCCGATGTCGGCCTGGCGTCCCTGGACAGCGCGCGCTGGCGGCAGCAGGACTGGGGCCAGTCCAATCATCGGCAGAATCTCTCGCGCGTGGGTGGCCCGCCCAGCTGGGTGCAGAGCGCCTGGTACCCGGCGTGCATCGATTGTGGCCAGGACATGCCGTTCGTGATGCAGCTGGATTCGACATTGCCCACCACGGGTGAGAGCACGCTGCTGTGGGGCAGCGGTGGCATGCTCTACACGTTCTGGTGCGCGAAGTGCCGGGTGAGCGGGCACTTCTGGCAGTGCACCTGAGCGCAGCATTCCCGCCAGCGCTTTGGCGGGTGGCAGCCGTAGGCCTATTGATCTGGTAGGTGCCAACCTTGGTTGGCACGCATTTCGGCATCGCCCAAGTCGAGCAAGCTCGACTCTACGGATGCGTGCGGCTGTCGCTATTGCTCTGGTGGGTGTCAACCTTGGTTGGCACGCTCGCGGAACGGCCCATGCCCCTGCAGTTCCTGCTGGTAACGCCGCACATCGCGACGCTCCTGTCGGCACCAGTCCTGCAGCGCATTTGCGAACTCCGCATCGGCCACCCAGTGCCGGCTGCGCACCCGCGTCGGCAGGAAGCCCCGCGCCAGTTTGTGCTCGCCCTGTGCGCCGGGCTCGAAACGCGCCAGCCCCTCGCGCAGGCAGTACTCGATGCCTTGGTAGTAGCACGCCTCAAAATGCAGGCCGGGCAGGGCGGCGCCACCCCAGTAGCGGCCATAGAGCGTGTCACCCCCGCGCAGGCACAGTGCGCCGGCAATCGGTTCGCCGTCCTGCTCGGCCAGGAACAACACCAGCCCGCGGCCAAGCGTAATGGCCAGATGGCGCAGGAAGGCTTCCGTCAGTGCCGGCGCATTTCCGTACTCCATGAAGGTCTGCAGGTAGAAGCGGTACATCGCCTGCAGGTCGGCACGACTGGCCTCGTCGCCGTGCACCACGCGGAAGGTGATGCCCTGGCGGGCGACCTTTGCGCGCTCCTGGCGGATGTTCTTGCGGTGCTTGTGGTCCATCGCGCCGAGGAACTGCTCGAACGTGGCCCAGTCGCCCGGGTTCTGCCACTGGAACTGCACATCCTCGCGCAGCAGCCAGTCATCGCCGAACAGGGCTTCGTCGCAGGCATTGTGGAAGTTGACGTGGGCCGAAGACACATTCAGCGACGGCAGCTGCGCGCACAGTGCCGCCAGCAGTGCGGCCCGGTCTGAATCGTGACGGGCCAGCAACCGCGGGCCGGTGACCGGCGAATACGGCACCGCACCCAGCCACTTCGGGTAGTAGTCGCGACCGTGCCGGGCATAGGCGTTGGCCCATGCGTGGTCGAACACGAATTCGCCGTGCGAGTTGGTCTTCAGGTAACCGGGAATGGCGCCCATCAGGACGTCGCCGTCCCATAGCGTGAAGTGCTGCGGCTGCCAGCCCCAGTCCTCGCGCAGGCAGCCGTGTTCTTCCAGTCCGGACAGGAACGCGTGGCTGACGAAGGGGTTGTGGCCATCGTGCAGGGCGTCCCAATCGGTGGCGCGAATGGCCTGCAGGGAGTCGAGGAAGCGGGTGGAGGGCATGAGGGGAAAGGATAGGGCAGATGGGGGCCGATTGCCCTAGACGGCTTTGAAGGCGATGAGAAAAATACGAAATCACAGCAAAGAAGACCCTGTGCAGTGCCATTCGGTTTCACATACGGATAGTGCCAGGGGCGACCGTTGGATCGTCCAGCCATTACCGAATAGGAAAGCAGCATGATTGCTACCGCGTTGACCGCAATGCTTGCGTTGACGGGCCAGGTCGAGGCCGAGTAGCCTGCGTTCCGGCGAGGTCCTGTTGATTCGGATTCTGCAATGAATGCCATTGTCACTCGCGCAAGCCAGGACGCGCTTGATGCCTACCGTCGACAGAATCACAGGAAAAACCCGTTGGAAGCCGTTGCTGTGTACGACGTAGCGACCGGGCTGATCCGAATCGATCTAAGGGGAGGGGCGTTGCCTGGGGAGGGCGGCGCAGAATTGGAAGACCTGCAAGGGTTCATTTCGAATGGTGCTCTTGAAGCCGCCAGACCCATTGTCCCAGCTACAGGAACGAAGTTCTTCTACAACGGCAGAGAATTCGATGAGCAGTATCCGGACGACTCCGCAGGCAACGGTGACCAGGAATCCCCGCCGGCAAGGTTGGCTGGCGTATGAGAATGGAGGGGTATGAGGCGTTCGCGATGGCATGACCTTCGCGAGCGCCCTGAGTCGAGCATGGCTCGACGCTACAACGGTGAGGGGCGGTCGGTGGGCACGGCACAGATTTGGGCGTTGTCCTATTTCGAGGTGGCCGACGCGTTCCTGGCATCGCTGGTGGAAAGACTGCTTTCCGTCTGCCGACGCCCGCACAGGGGCCGGTCGGCCCCTCAACCTATTGGAGTACTACATGATCCGAACGTTCGCCCCGTTGTCGTGCGCGCTGGCCGCTGTCGTCGCGTTTTCCGCACTCACTGCCGCAGCGCCGGCCTCTGCCGCCCAGGCGGGTACCACGCCGCAGCTCTGCGAGGCCGGTGGCAACACCGCGCTGTGGAGCCTCAGCCAGGGGTACCAGTTCAAGGGCGTCGGCCAGCCGATGACCGATTGGCAGAAGCCGGGCAACTCGCTGGCCGCCTTCCGTGACTGCAAGCCGATGGTCGTCTCCCTGCGTGGCGATCTGCTGGCCCAGGAGCACCCGGTCGGCCAGATCGACGGCTACACCACCTTCACCGGGCATCGGCGTGCAGTACCGCATCCATGACAGCGTTGGCGCCGTCCACGACATCAAGGGCAATGGCGAGTCGTTCGTGATCGCGATCGAGTCCAGCTACTACAGGAAGTGGAGCCACCAGGAGTCGTACTCGAACACCATTTCGATGGACGTCGAGTACCGCTACATCGCACTGGCCGACCATCTGCCGACGGTGGTTGCGCTGGAAGATCAGCCGCTGTTCGTGTACTCGACTGATGGCGGCCCGGCGGGCGAGGGCGTGCTCACCGCAAAGGTGGAGTACCTGGCGGCCGAGTAAGGGTTCAACCCTGCCTTCCGCAACAGAAAAGGCCGGCGCTGTGGCGCCGGCCTTTTGCATGGGTCGAGCCTGGCCCGACGCCGCAGAACCCGGTCAGCGTTTCAGCTGGCCTTGCCCTGTGCGTCCAGGTAGCGCTCGGCATCCAGTGCGGCCATGCAGCCGAAGCCGGCCGAAGTGATTGCCTGGCGGTAGTGCTGGTCGGCCACGTCGCCGGCCGCGAACACGCCTTCCACCGAGGTCTGGGTGGCGTTGCCGCCCAGGCCCGAACGGATTTCCAGGTAGCCGTTGTTCATCGCCAGCTGGCCGTCGAACAGGGTGGTGTTCGGGTGGTGGCCGATGGCCACGAAGAAGCCGTGGGCGTCGATGTCGCGGGTGCTGCCGTCCAGGGTGGACTTCACGCGCACGCCGGTCACGCCGGCATCGTTGCCCAGCACTTCCTCCACCTGGTGGTGCCAGACGGTCTCGATCTTGCCCTCGGCCACCTTCTTGAACAGCTTGTCCTGCATGATCTTTTCCGCCTTCAGGGTGTCGCGGCGGTGGACCAGGTAGACCTTGCGGGCGATGTTGGACAGGTACAGCGCCTCTTCCACGGCGGTATTGCCGCCACCGACCACGACCACGTCCTGGTCGCGGTAGAAGAAGCCGTCACAGGTGGCGCAGGCGGACACGCCGCGGCCCTTGAACTCGTCCTCGGTCGGGATGCCCAGGTACTTGGCGGTGGCGCCGGTAGCGATGATCAGGGCATCGCAGGTGTACTCGTGGCTGTCGCCGATCAGCTTGAACGGGCGCTGCGACACGTCGGCGGTGTGGATGTGGTCGAAGATGACCTCGGTCTCGAAGCGCTCGGCATGGGCCTGCATGCGCGCCATCAGGTCCGGGCCCATCAGGCCGTGGGCGTCACCGGGCCAGTTGTCCACCTCGGTGGTGGTCATCAGCTGGCCGCCCTGCTGCAGGCCGGTGATGACGACCGGCTTCAGGTTGGCGCGGGCGGCGTAGACGGCGGCGGTCCAGCCGGCCGGGCCGGAACCGAGGATGACGAGGCGCTGGTGGCGGGAGGGCAGGCTGGTGCTCATGTAGACTCGCGAAAAGGTAGATGGGACAAGGCGCTGGCGATGTTTGCGCAGCATCCGTGGCTGGTCATAGAGTGGCGGCTGGGGCAGGGCGATTCAAGCCGATGAACAGAACGCCGTCATCCAGCGGTGGTTGCGGCGCCCCGGATGCCCCGTGAAACGTCGCATAACTGAAAACTGACGCCGTCTCATTTATTATCAATCACTAACAGCGCATTCCAAAGGTATGGTCTAAGGTGGCGAAGCAGGTCCCCGAACGCTCCAAGTCCGACGACAGCAAGGCGTCACGTCGCACGGCCGCGGCGGCGACGACCGACAATCCACGCCGCCAACGCCTCTGGCGCGACCTTGGCCTGATCGCCATCGCGCCGGCCCTGCTGTACCTGGCGGCCAGTCTGTTCACCTATTCAGCCACCGACCCGGGCTGGTCGCATACCGGCAGCGTGGTCGCGCCGGTACACAACCTGGGCGGTCGCGCCGGGGCCTGGATCGCCGACGTGCTGCTGCAGCTGTTCGGCTACGTCGCCTTCCTCCTGCCGGTGGTGCTGGGCGCCCTGGCGTGGATCGCCATGTTCGGCCTCAAGCGCGAGAGCAAGGGCGAGAACGACCTGGACCCGGCGCTGCGCCTGGTCGGCCTGGTCGGCTTCCTGATCGCCGGCACCGGCTTCCTGCATGTGCGCCTGTTCAGTGGCGACGTGTCCAGCGCCGGCGGCATCCTCGGCAAGCTGGTCGGCAATTCGCTCACGGTGGGCTTCGGTGCGCTGGGTGCGAACCTGTTCGTGCTGGTGCTGCTGCTGGCCTCGATCACCCTGGCCACCGGGCTGTCCTGGTTCACGGTGATGGAGAAGATCGGACGCGGCGTGATGTCGCTGGCACCGTTGCTGGCGCGCAAGAAGGAAGAGGTCACCGAGTGGCAGCAGACCCGGGTGATGCGCGAGGAGCGTCAGGAAGTGCGCAAGGCCGATGCCGAGGTGCGCGCCAAGCGCGAGCCGGTGAAGATCGAGCCGCGCCCCGAGCCGGTGATCGAGAAGAGCGACCGGGCCAAGCGCGACACGCAGATCCCGATGTTCCGTGGCGTCAATGGCGATGGCTCGGACCTGCCGCCGCTGGCCCTGCTGGACGATCCCAAGCCGCAGCCGGTGGGCTATGACAAGGAAACCCTGGACGCGCTGTCGCGGCAGATCGAGTTCAAGCTGAAGGATTTCCGCATCGACGCCCAGGTGGTCGGTGCCAATCCCGGCCCGGTCATCACCCGCTTCGAGATCGAGCCTGCGCCGGGCATCAAGGTCAGCCAGATCAGTTCGCTGGACAAGGACATCGCGCGCGGCCTGTCGGTGAAATCGGTGCGCGTGGTCGACGTGATTCCGGGCAAGTCGGTGATCGGCCTGGAAATCCCCAACGTCACCCGCGAGATGATCTACCTGTCCGAGCTGTTGCGCTCCAAGGAGTACGACAAGTCGGCCAGCGTGCTGACCCTGGCGCTGGGCAAGGACATCGCCGGCCGCTCCACCGTGGCCGACCTGGCGCGCATGCCGCACCTGCTGGTGGCCGGTACCACCGGTTCGGGCAAGTCGGTGGCGGTCAACGCGATGGTGCTGAGCCTGCTGTTCAAGGCCTCGCCGAAAGACCTGCGGATGCTGATGATCGACCCGAAGATGCTCGAACTGAGCGTCTATCAGGGCATCCCGCACCTGCTGGCGCCGGTGGTTACCGATATGAAGGAGGCCGCCAACGGCCTGCGCTGGTGCGTGGCCGAGATGGAGCGCCGCTACAAGCTGATGAGCGCGGTGGGCGTGCGCAACCTGGCCGGATTCAACAAGAAGGTGAAGGAAGCGCAGGACGCCGGCCAGCCGCTGATGGACCCGCTGTTCAAGCCGAACCCGGAACTGGGCGAGGCGCCGCGCCCGCTGGAGACGCTGCCGTTCATCGTCATTTTCATCGACGAATTCGCCGACATGATGATGATCGTCGGCAAGAAGGTGGAAGAGCTGATCGCACGCCTGGCGCAGAAGGCGCGTGCCGCCGGCATCCACCTGATCCTGGCCACGCAGCGCCCGTCGGTGGACGTCATCACCGGCCTGATCAAGGCCAACATCCCGACCCGCATTGCCTTCCAGGTCAGCTCCAAGATCGACTCGCGCACCATCCTCGACCAGTCCGGCGCGGAAACCCTGCTGGGCCACGGCGACATGCTTTACCTGCCGCCAGGCACCGCCATGCCCGAGCGCGTACACGGCGCGTTCGTCTCCGACGAGGAAGTGCATCGCGTGGTCGAACACCTCAAGGCGATGGGCCCGGCCGACTATGTCGACGGCGTGCTGGACGAAGTGCAGACGATGGGTGACGGCGTAGTCGTCGGCGCCACCGGCCTGCCCGAGAACAGCTCTGCCGGCGATGAGTCCGACCCGTTGTATGACGAAGCGCTGCGGGTAGTCACCGAGACCCGCCGTGCCTCGATTTCCGGTGTGCAGCGCCGACTGAAGATCGGCTATAACCGTGCAGCGCGACTGATCGAGGCCATGGAAGCGGCCGGCGTGGTCAGCCCGCCCGAGCACAACGGCGACCGCACGGTGCTGGCACCGCCGCCGCCGAAGTAAGACCCGACGTATCCCCCACGACGTCCAAGGAACCGACGCATGCTTCACCCCGTACCCAGCGCGCTGGCACTGGCGCTGGCAGCCTTCCTGGCTGCCGGCCCGGCACTGGCAGACACCGCCACCTCCGCGCCCGCTACGGCGCCGCCTTCCACCAGCGGCGACACCGAAGCCAGCAACAATTTCAGCATTGTCCGTTACCGCGCCGACTACCAGGTGCGGCCCGATGCGGGCAATGTGCAGACCGAAACCTACGAAGTCCTGCTCAAGACCAAGGCCTCCGTCGAGCAGTTCAGCCAGGTGCGGCTGAGCTACAGCGAGAAGATGGAGACGCTGGAAGTGCTCGGCGCCTACACCATCACCGCCGACGGCCAGCGCCGCGACGTGCCGGCCGACCGCATCTACACCCAGGAAAGCTACTCCAGCGCCTCGGCGGCGATGTACGCCGACCGCAAGGTGCGGGTGATCGTGTTCCCGAACCTGGCCCCCGGCACCCGGCTGTACTACCAGGTGCGCCGGACCCAGACCACCCCGTATTTCCCGGGCTATTTCGGCCTGTGGGAAACCTTCAATGTGTTCACCGAATACGAGGACGCCGAGGTCACCCTCAGTGCGCCGGCCAACCTGCCGATGTTCGTGGACAGTCGCGGCGTGCAGGGCAGTGATCGCCCGACGGTGAAGAACGGCCAGGCGCAGTGGCGCTGGCGCTACCAGCGTCGCGAGGCGATGCCGGCGCAGAACTGGTCGGCGGCAGGCTGGGAGTTCGGCCCGAACATCATGGCCAGCACCTATCGTGACTGGTCGCAGATGGGCCGCGCTTATCAGCTCAAGGCTGGCCCGGCGGCGCAGGTCACCCCGGAGCTGCAGGCACTGGCCGACCAGGTGACCGCCGGCATCAGCGACCGCCGCGAGCAGGCCGATGCGCTGTACCGCTGGGTGGCGCAGAACATCCGCTATGTGGCGGTGTACCTGGGCAACGGTGGCCTGGAGCCGAACAGCGCGCAGAGCATCCTCGACAACCACTATGGCGACTGCAAGGACCACGTAACGATCCTGGAGGCATTGCTGGCGGCCAAGGGCATCGCCAGTTCGCCGGTGCTGATCGGAGCGGGCGGTGGCCCAACCCTGCCGAAGATTCCGGTACTGGGCCGCTTCAACCACGCCATCACCTACATTCCCGAATTCGATCTGTACCTGGATTCGACCACTGCGTGGGCGCGCTTCGGCCAGCTGCCCGAGGGCGACCTCGGTGCACCGGTGATGCGTACCCGCGACGCCACGCTGGCACGCACGCCGGCCAACACGCCGCAGCGCAATGCCACGTCCATGGAAGTGCGCTTCACCTTCGATGCCAATGGCAACCTGCGTGGCGAAACGATTCCGAAGCTGGGCGAGAACGCCGAAATCGGCATGCGTGCGCAGTTCTCCCAACTCAACGCGCAGAACCGTGCGCGCGCTGAAGAGCAGATCATGGCCGCGTCCGGATTCGATGGGCGAGGGCAGCTGCAGATCCAGGGCGTGCCGGTCGACCTGACCCGGCCGTTCGGCTACCGCATGGCCTTCCAGGCCGAGGACTACGCCGATTTCAGCGTGGCCGGCGGCATGGCCGTGCCGGACCCGCCGGGTGGCGAGTCGGTGCGCGGGCTGTACGCCACCGCATCGGCGCCGGCCAACGAGACCCCGTTCTACTGCAACGCGAGCCTGCGCGAGGAAACCTATCGCCTGCAGTTCCCGGCCAACGCACCGATCATCGCCATTCCGGCCAGCCAGCGTTTCAGCAACGCCGCCGGTGAGTACCGGGTGGACTGGAGCCGCGAGGGCCAGGACGTGGTCGTGCGCCACCGCCTGCAGCAGAACGCGGTGCGTGGCCCGGAGGCGCTGTGCCAGCCGCAGGACTATCCGGCGTTCCGCGCGCTGTACCGCGAAGTGCGTCGTGGCTTCCGCGGGCAGGTGCTGTACGGCAAGCTGCCGGGCTCTGGCGGCTGAATCGCCGATGGACGTTCGGGGCGGCATAATGTCGCCCTGATCGCCCATTCATCTTTGCCCGGGCACACTGGCTACCACCTTTCCTGGCGCATGCGCCCACAGGATTCCTGCATGAACTTCCGCTTCCGTCGTTTCCTTGCCGCCACCACCCTGGCCGTCGCCTGCGCCGCTGCCGGCAGCGCCTGGGCCGGTGCCCGTGAAGACCTGAAGAGCTTCACCAGCGGCCTGAAGGGCCTGGACGGCCAGTTCAGCCAGCAGGTGTTCGACAGTCGCGGCAAGGTGAAGGAGTCGACCAGTGGCCGTGTGGCGCTGTCGGCGCCGCGCCTGTTCCGCTGGGAGTACGTGCGTCCGCACGAACAGCTGATCGTGGCCGATGGAAAGAAGGTCTGGATGTACGAGCCGGACCTGGAACAGGCCACCGTGCGCGAACAGGGCAAGGAAGAGCAGAACAGCCCGCTGACCGCACTGATCAACCCGGCGCTGCTGGAGCAGCAGTACGACGTCAGTGAAGAGGCCGCGCAGCGCGACGGCCTGCAGTGGCTGTCGCTGTCGCCGAAGCGCGACACCGAAGCCAGCTTCCAGTACGCCGCGCTGGGCTTCAACGCCCAGGGCCTGGCGAAGATGGAGATCACCGACGCCGTCGGCCAGCGCACCGTGATCAGCTTTACTGGCTGGAAGCGCAACCCGGGCTTCGCCGCCGGCACCTTCAGTTTCACCCCGCCGAAGGGCACCGACGTCATCGGCAACTGATCGGGGACGCCGGGCCCGGCCGGGCGCTACCTGCTCTGGTGGGTGCCAACCGTTGGTTGGCACGCTTTTGATCTGCTTTGGTGGGTGTCAACCTTGGTTGACATGCTTTTGATCTGCCGGCCAGCGGCCGGCACTACCGATCATGGCCCGGCCGCCGTGGCGCGTGCCAACCTTGGTTGGCACGCTCTCGCGGTACAATGGACGGGTGGCAAGACATCGTTCAACTTCCTTCCCCGGCCCCGATCTGCTGAGCGTTGATCGGGAACATCTGCGCCCGCTGGCCGAGCGCATGCGCCCGCGCACCCTCGACGAAATGGTCGGGCAGAAGCGCCTGCTGGCGCCCGACAGTGCGCTGCGTCGCGCGGTCGAATCCGGTCGCGTGCATTCGATGATCCTGTGGGGGCCGCCGGGCTGTGGCAAGACCACCCTGGCGCTGTTGCTGGCTGAGTATTCCGACGCCGAATTCCGTGCCATCTCCGCCGTGCTGTCCGGCCTGCCGGAAGTGCGGCAGGTGCTGGCCGAGGCCGCGCAACGCTTCGCCGAAGGCCGCCGCACCGTGCTGTTCGTGGACGAGGTGCACCGCTTCAACAAGGCGCAGCAGGACGCGTTCCTGCCGCATATCGAGCGCGGCACCATCCTGTTCGTTGGCGCCACTACCGAGAATCCTTCGTTCGAGCTGAACTCGGCGTTGCTGTCGCGCTGCCGCGTGCATGTGCTGGAGGGCGTCTCGCCCACCGACATCGTCGAAGCGCTGGAGCGTGCGCTGGGTGACCGTGAGCGCGGCCTGGGCGACGAGGGTATCGAGGTCGCCCCCGAGCTGCTGCTGGAAATCGCCACCGCCGCTGACGGTGACGTGCGACGTGCGCTGACCCTGCTGGAAATCGCCGCCGAGCTGGCGGGCGGCGAGGGTGGCCGCATCACCCCGCAGACCCTGACCCAGGTGCTGGCAGATCGCACCCGGCGCTTCGACAAGGGTGGCGAGCAGTTCTACGACCAGATCTCGGCATTGCACAAGTCCGTGCGCAGCTCCAATCCCGATGCCGCGCTGTACTGGCTGACCCGCATGCTCGATGGCGGCTGCGATCCGTCCTATCTGGCGCGCCGGCTGACCCGGATGGCCATCGAGGACATCGGCCTGGCCGATCCGCGCGCGCAGAGCATGGCGCTGGAGGCCTGGGACATCTACGAGCGGCTGGGCAGCCCGGAAGGTGAGCTTGCCTTCGCCCAGCTGGTGCTCTATCTGGCCAGCACCGCCAAGTCGAATGCCGGCTATGCGGCCTTCAACCAGGCCAAGGCCGACGTGCGCGAGAGTGGTACCGAGGAGGTGCCGCTGCACCTGCGCAACGCGCCGACCAAGCTGATGAAGGAGCTGGGCTACGGTGCGGAGTACCAGTACGACCACGACGCCGAAGGCGGCATCGCCCTGGACCAGACCGGCTTCCCGGATGCGATGGGCGAGCGCGTGTACTACAACCCTGTGCCACGTGGCCTGGAAATCAAGCTGAAGGAAAAGCTGGATCGGCTGCGCGCCGAGCGCGAAGCGGCGCGCGCCGCAAAAGGCCGTTGATCCTGCTTGTGTAGAGTCGAGCCATGCTCGACTGCTTTGCGCGTATTGAGTCGAGCATGGCTCGACTCTACAGGGGCATGGCAGTCAGGCAGGGCACGACGCTGCATTGTCGCGTGCGCGTGCATTTGGCACACTGCGCGGCCACTTTTTCAAGGATCGATGCCGTGCAGGAAATGATTCTGCCGTTGAAGCGCTACGCCCAGTTCGAGGGCCGCGCCAACCGCCGCGAGTACTGGATGTACCAGCTGTTCCTGTTCCTGATCGCAACAGCGGTGATGGTGCTGGCCGGCGTGCTGGCAATCCTCCTGCGCAACAGTGCCGATGCACTGGCCGGCATCCTGATCGGCATGGTGGTACTGCTGGGTGTGATGTGGCTGGCCACGATCGTGCCGTTGATTGCCGTCACCGTGCGCCGCCTGCATGACTGCAACCAGTCGGGCTGGCTGTTCCTGCTGGCGCTGGTGCCGGGCGGTGGCATCGTGATCATGATCTTCTCGCTGCTGCCGGGTACGCCGCAGGAAAATCCGTATGGCCCGGTGCCCACGGGGCCGTGATGCTGCACGAGTCGAGCATGGCTCGACGCTACAGAGGCAAAGAAAAGAAGCCGGCGTTTCGCCGGCTTCGTCTTTACTTGATGGTGCAATCGCCGAAAGACAGGTAGTCCGTGCCGGAGCTGAACTGCAGCGTGCAGCTGGCGCTGAAGACAGCGCCTTCTTCCAGTGCGCCCAGTTTGGCCGCCTGCTGATCATCGGAGGTGGTCAGCCGGGCCAGGACATTGCCCTGGTCATCGCCGGCCTCGATGAGCGGCTCGCCCGCCATGTTGCTGGAAACGCCCAGCGCCACGGCGCTGAAGGTCACCGTCTGGTTCAGTTGATCCATGCTCAGCGTCGAATTGCCGGCCTCTTCAAAGGCCTGGTAGAGCGTGGGCAGATCCTGCGCGGCGTGGGCGGCCAGCGGTGCGAACAGGCCGAGGGTAAGGGTGATCAGTGCGGTGTGCTTCAAGGGGTCTCACAATCATGGGATCCGATCCCATGGCGGTCGTGGCGCGGATGAACGCGGCCCGGACGGCGGCAGACTGCCCACCCTCCATGGCAGCGTTGGAAGCGGGGCGGTCCAATGCCCCGGTGGCCGGCAAAATAGGGGAAATTCCGCCCCCTGCGCAAGCGGGCATGCGCGCGCGTGATACACAGTGTGACGTGTGATCGATGTGATAATCATTCGCGTTTGAGGTAGACTGCGGTCCCTTGTGAACCGGCGGCCGTGGGCCGCTTCTGCCGCCGCTGATGAAGCATTTCGTCCTGCCTTCGCGCCGGGGCCCGCTGGCCCGCGGCCTGGCCGCCTTGATGATGGGTCTGCTCCTGGCTACTCCGTACGCCCATGCGCAGCAGCGCAACCCGCTGCAGAAAATCGGCCACACCGTGCTCGACGAGCCGGCGGCCAGCTATCGCTTCGAGCATTTCGTGGTGGACAGCCCTGACCAGCAACGCCGCTGGCGGGTGAACGTGGCGATCCCGGCCCATGCTGGCAAGGCGCCGCTGCCGGTGTTGTACGCGCTGGACGGCAATGCCGTGGCCATGGTGCTGGACCAGCCGATTCTGGCCGAGTTGGCGGCACGCAAGGCACCACCGGTGCTGGTGCTGATCGGCTACGACAACGACCTGCGCATCGATTCGAAGGCGCGCACCCGCGACTACACCGCGTGGATCGATCGCGCCGACGACGAGAGCGGCACGACCCAGGCGGCAGGAGGCGGCGCTGCAGCGTTCCTTGATGTGATCGAACGCCGGATCAAGCCGGAAGTCGAGCGCCGCGCACGCATCGATGCGCAGCAGCAAGCGCTGTGGGGCCACTCGCTGGGTGGGCTGTTCGTGCTCAATGCGCTGTACACCCGTTCGGCGGCGTTCCAGTACTACCTGGCGGCCAGCCCGTCGCTGTGGTGGAGCCAGGGTGCGGCGCTGGGCGATCCGGAACAGCAGTTCGTGCAGAACGTGCACGGCCAGCACGCAAAGCTCTGGTTGATGCTGGGCGGTGCCGAGCGCGTCGGCGATCGCGGCAAGCGCGACATGAACAACCCGCGCGTGGTCGCGCACCTGCGCCGCATCGGCGGCGCCACGCCGGACGCGGCGATGCAGCTGTCCGAGCGGCTGGGCAAGGTGCCCGGGCTGAGCGTGCACTACCGCGAGTTCGACGGCCTCGGCCACGGTCCGATGCTGCCGGCCTCGTTCCACGCCGCACTGCATGAGCTGTATGGCGTGACCGATCGCAGTGCCGGTGACGGCGCCGCCAATGGCGGTGACAACGCCGCCGAATGAATTCCCTCGCACGCGATGCCGTGCGACCCCACTACCCAGGCGAGGCTGCCGACGTGCAGCGGCCCAGGCAACCGATGACTCCCGCGCCACGTGGCGCGGCCTACGTGTGCAAGGAGCCTTCCATGTCGTTCCGTCCGTCTTTCCGTCTCACTTCCCTGGCCGCCGGCCTGCTGCTGGCGGTGACCGCCACCGCGCAGCCGGTATTCGACCAGCCGGCCAATGCCACCTTCAAGGGCCAGGTCGTCTCACGCGGTGAGAACGTGGTTCCCGGCAGCACCGCCGACGTGGTCGGTCGCGGTTTCGTGCCGGGCCAGAAGGTCAGCCTGCTGCGCGGTGACGCTGTGCTCAACACGCAGCCGCTGGTGGTCGATGCCGATGGCAACTTCAAGACCCAGCTGAGCATTCCGGCCGATGCGGTGCCGGGCACCCACCCGGTGGTGGTGCGTGCCAGCCAGCCGGCCGCGGCCACGGTGCTGAAGCTGCGGGTCTCGCCGCAGCTGCCGCTGTCGGGCCAGGCGCAGTTCGCTACCCAGTCCAACAAGCTGGTGCCGGGCCTGTACCAGTCCGCCTACAGCGCCGCCAGCAACGCGGTGTTCGTGACCTCGGCGGTGGGCCGCCCGCCGGTGACCCAGTCGCAGCTGCTGAAGCTGGACCCGAAGACGCTGAAGGTGACCAAGGCGATCACCCCGGCGCAGGTGCCGGGCAGCACCAATGGTGCGGTGTATGCGGTCTACGGCGTCGGCGTGGATGACACCAACGGCAACGTCTGGGTCACCAATACCCGCCAGAACTCGATCGCGGTCTATCGCCAGAAGGATCTGTCACTGGTCCACCAGTTCCCGGTCGATGCCGTGCCGCATGCGCGCGACGTGGTGGTCGATGGTACCCACGGCAAGGTGTTCGCCTCGGCCACCGGCGAGGACCACCTGTCGGTGTTCGACGCCAAGACCTTCAAGGAGCTGCCGGCGGTGACGCTGGAGTCCGGCGTCGATGACGGCAAGTTCACCCCGATGAGCCTGGTGCTGGACGAGAAGGGCGGCAAGCTGTTCACCGTCAGCATCGGTACGCCGGAAGCGGCGGTGATCGACGTGGCCAGCGGCAAGGTCGACAAGGTCATCGACCTGGGCAATTCGATCAGCGCCTCCGGCGTCGCCTTCGATGCGGCACGCAACCGCCTGTACGTGGCCTCGCAGGGCACCGACAACCTGTTGATCGTCGATGTGGCCGCCGGCAAGGTGCTGCACGACGTGCCGGTCGGTGCCGGTGCACTGAACGTCGCCTTCGACGATGCCTCCGGCCTGGCCTACGTCAGCAACCGCGGCGCCGGTACCGTCACCGTGGTCAACGGCGACGGCAAGGTGGTCGCCAACCTTGATGGCGGCACGCTGCCGAACCACGTCCGCACCGATGGCAAGGGCAATGTGTTCGCGGTGAACAAGTCGCGCGGTGCCGAAGACCCGAAGGGTGACCGCATCACCCGCATCACCCGCATCACCCCGAAGCAGTAAGCCACCGGGCCGGGGGGGGGGGGG
>NZ_JASJSU010000007.1:0-48257 GCF_030237045.1 Stenotrophomonas maltophilia group sp. Smal17 | reverse complement strand
CCCCCAGCGCCCGGCCAGCAAGGAGAACCTCCATGAACATCGCGTCCCGTCTGCGCCTGTGTGCGCTTCCCCTGGCTGTTTCGCTGGCGCTGTCCGCCTGCGGTGGCGCGCCGGCCCCGTCCGAGGGCCAGAAGCCTGCCGAGGCGCCGGCCGCCACGGCGGCGGCTGAAGGTGCCTTGCCAGCAGGCTGGCAGCGCGTGGCCGGTGCCGAGATGCCGGCCGTGCACGACCAGAAGGCGGTGCTGCCGGCCAAGGTGCATTCCGATGACGGCGCCGATATCGAGGTGGCCGACACCAGCCGGATCATCGCCGGTGGCGACGATGTCATTGCGGTGATCGAGGCGCTGGGCCTTGGCAAGCAGGTCTTCGCCGCGCCGACCAACACCACCACCCAGGCGGGCCTGGCCGCGCCGCACCAGTTCCTGTTCAACCGCACCACCGGCGTAGAGGGCGTGCTGAGCCTGCAGGGCTCGCTGTTCCTGGGCAACAGCCTGCGCCGCCATACCGAGCTGGCGAAGAAGCTGCGCGAAGTGGGCGAGCCGGCGGTGGTCATCGACGATCTGCAGCCGGCACCTGACAAGGTGCGCAAGGTCGCCGCTGCACTCGGGCTGGCCGAGGCAGGGCAGGCGCTTGCCACGCAGGTGCAGCGTCAGCTGGACGAGGCTGCAGCGATTGGCAAGGGCTTGGGCCATGCGCCACGGGTGATCCACGTATCGGCAACCGGCGCCGGCGGCGCGCCGACCGTGGCCGGGGCCGACAGCGCGTCGGCGCAGCTGATCGCACTGGCCGGTGGCGTCAACATCGGTACCGAAGCGGGGGTGAAGAACTACTCGCAGCTGAGCAACGAGGGCGTGGTCGCGGCAGCCCCGGAGGTGATCCTGGTGACCGAGCATGACCTGCAGTTGTTCGGCGGGGCCGAAGGCCTGTGGAAGTCCTATCCGACGCTGAAGCAGACCCCGGCCGGGCAGGCCAATCGGGTCTGGGTGATGCCGGACGTGCAGCTGAAGTACACCAGCGTGGGCTCTGGTGCCGGTGCGCTGGCGCTGGCCAAGGCCCTGGCGGCGTTGCCGAAGGCATGAGTCCGGCGGATCGGCGCCGCCGTCGCGGGCGGATGATGTTGATGGTGGCGTTGCTGGCACTGCTGGGGGCGGTGCTGGCGTCGTTTGCCGTGGGTCCGTTGCGGTTGCCGCCGCTGGAAGTGGTGCAGGCGCTGGGCGTGAAGCTGGGCCTGCTCGATCCGCAGGCGGTCAGCAGTCGTGACCTGGCCGTGGTCTGGCAGCTGCGCATCCCGCGTGCGCTGCTGGGGGCGATGGTCGGCGCGTCGTTGGCGATGGCCGGGGCCAGCCTGCAGGGTCTGTTCGGCAATCCCCTGGCCGATCCGGGCATCGTTGGCGTCAGCCAGGGCGCGGCACTGGGTGCGGTGGCCGCCATCGTGCTCGGCGCTGCCGGTGCTGCGGGTTGGCTGGTGCCGGTCGCCGCGTTCGTTGGCGGCGCGCTGGCGATCGGCCTGACCTACGCGTTGGCGCGCCCGGGCAAGGGCAGTGGCAATGCCACGCTGCTGCTGGTCGGCATCGCAATGGCCGCGTTCTGCTCGGCGCTGATCGGCTTCCTGACCTACATTGCCAGCGAAAGTGAACTGCAGTCGCTGGTGTTCTGGCAGATGGGTTCGCTGGCACGCGCCAACTGGGCCGATGTGGCAGCGGTGGTGCCGTTGTTCGCCATCGGCGTGTTCGCGCTGCAACGGCTGGCCACGCCCCTCGACATGCTGGCGCTGGGCGAACGCCAGGCGCAGCACCTCGGGCTGGACGTGACCCGTACGCGCCGTCGCCTGGTCGCGTTCAGTGCGCTGCTGGTGGGCGCGGCGGTGGCCTTTGCCGGTTCGATCAGCTTTGTTGGCCTGGTGGTGCCGCACGTGGCGCGCCTGCTGGTTGGCCCCGGCCATCGCTGGCTGCTGCCGTTGTCCGGCCTGCTGGGCGCACTGCTGATCGTGGTGGCCGACACCGCGGCGCGCACGCTCGACCCGCCGGCGGAGATTCCGCTGGGCCTGTTCTCGGCTGCGCTGGGCGCGCCGTTCTTCCTCTGGCTGGTGCTGCAGCAGCGCCGCAAGGCCGCACCATGAGCGTGCTGTTGAAACTGCACGAGGTGGTGGTGCGCCGCCAGCAGCGCGAGATCCTGCACGGCATATCGCTCGCGTTCGAGCCGGGGACGGTGACCGCACTGGTGGGCCCGAATGGTGCAGGCAAATCCACGTTGCTGGCGGTGGCGGCCGGTGATCTTCGCGCCGATGCGGGCGAGGTGAGCCTGCGCGGCAAACCATTGGCAGGCTACAAGGCGGGGCCACTGGCACGCGAGCGCGCGGTGATGCCGCAGGAGCATGGCGTGCGTTTCGCCTTCAGCGTGGAAGAGGTAGTGGCGATGGGGCGCTTGCCGCACCCGCCCGACCCGGTTGCCGATGATGCCCAGGTGGAAGCGGCGATCGATGCCGCCGAACTGCAGGCGCTGCGCCTGCGCGAAGTGCAGCAGCTGTCCGGTGGCGAGTCCGCCCGCACCACGTTTGCGCGCGTACTGGCGCAGGAAACGCCGCTGCTGCTGCTGGATGAGCCGACCGCCGCGCTGGACCTGCGTCACCAGGAGCGCACCCTGCGCAGCGTGCGTGCCTGTGCCGAAGCCGGCGCCTGCGTGATCGTAGTACTGCACGATCTGAATCTGGCGGCCGGCTATGCCGATCGCATCGTGCTGCTGGAGCAGGGCAGGGTGGCCGCAGATGGCACGCCGCTGCAGGTGCTGACCGAGGACAACCTGCAGCGGGTCTACCAGCAGGATGTGGTGGTGCTGCAGCATCCGCGACGTGGTGTGCCGCTGGTGGTGGTGGCCTGAGTACGGGGGCTACCGCGATCCCGTGAGACGCAGGTACATGCCGGCGGCAACTATTATGGCGAACGGAATCCACAGCAGGGCAAATGATGCATAAGCCCAGGCCCGGGATCTGCGTGCGGCGGCCAGGCTGAGTTCTGCCCGGCCCGCGAGATGAAGTGACGCGGCTTTGTTTGCGTACACGATGGCAACGATTGCAGTCAGCCAGTTGCCCAGCAGAAGTGACGCCCATGCAAGCCGTGATGGGTCATTGGGGAACTTTTCTGTCGGTTTGCTCATGTGCGCCGCCTCGGGATAGGGTCGGCGCATGTTCACTTGCCGCTGTCATTGGCGGTATACAAGAAGTACGAAAATCGTACGATCAGGCGTCATCTCCACGTCGCCTGTGACGCATGTGGCTTCCCGTCAGCAGTTGCTGCAACGGCAGGATGCACGTCGCCCAACGAGGAGGCCGCGGAAGTCCGTGCACCGGCTTTACTTCTTGGATGCACTGCCGCATTGATGGGCCTTCATCGAAGATTCGTAGAAGGTGTTGAACGTGGGCATGGTGATGGACAGGTTCTGGGGTAAGCGGCTGGCTGCGTTCTGTGTGGCTGTCGGCCTCTCATTCTCAGCCCAGGCGCAACAGGACACGTCATCGATTCTTTCCCGCTTGTTGCAGTGTCAGCTGACTCACCAGGAGCTGGACGCTTTCACTGGCCGGATCGCAGCGGGCGACCTCACCGATTTCACCCAGAGCGATGCGGGCGTTGGCGCGGCACTGATGCTCTGGAAAACCCGGACGTCCACGACGGCGTGGGGAGAGTCGTCGTCGCTAGTGCATGTGTCGGGTCGCCAGGAGATGCTTCTTGCCATACCGGTTCCGATCGGCGAGGAGATGGCACGGGGGATGTCCATTGCCAAGCGCATTGGAGGCATGTCGTCGCGCTGGAATGCCGAGGCCATGGAAAGAGAGCATGGCTGGAAAGGCCTCAATCTCTACAGAACGCTTCCGGACAATCGACACATACGGTTGATTGTCGATCTGTCCTATTCGCCGGGGTGGGTGACGGTAGGCTGTACCTATGGCGAGATGAGCTGATCCGGGGTTGGGATGGGGCTGTCGAGTCTCGTTGGCATATCATGGCGTGCTCGAATCCCTCAATGGACTGACCCAATGTTCCGTACCGCTCCGCGCGGCGTGCTGCTTGCCGCCCTGCTTGCTTCCGTGTGCGCCGCCAACGCGGCTGCCACCTCTCCGGTATCACTCACCGATGCAGCCGAGAACGCCTCGTTGACCGAAACGCGGCATTCAGAGGGTAAGGGTGGCGCCGTTACGTCGTTGAAGACGCAGTACTTCGCCAACGAGGAAATGTCGGTGAGCTGGGATGACCAGCAGGTCCTGGTGTTGTGCAAGGAGGCGGCCTATCTGAAGTTGTCTGCGGGCAAGGCGGATGCCGGTTCGCTGACGACCGAGCAGCGGCAGATGATTGTCTACCAGGCACTGATGTCGGGATTGGGTGCGGTGGCAGGAGTGATCGGGCCGGCAGGCGAGGTGGTGGCGGTCGCGGATGACGGCAGCGAAACCCGTGGCGTTGGCGAGAACACGTGGGCCTACGGCGTCGAACGCCATGAGGTTATGACCCAGCGCATGCCGGATGGCGCGCTGCGGGTCCGGGTGCGCAAGACCGAGACCGTGAACAACGCCAAGCCCGCGTCGCCGGACGACATGTTCAGCACCGAAGACGACCAAGCGGCGAGATTGTCCGAGCTGGTGCCGGTCGGCAGCTGGACCGAGGTGTTGATCCATGGCGGCCCGCGCCAGGCGCAGGTGGATCCGGCGATGTCGCTGAAAGGATGGGTCTCGATGGGGGATGACCGTGCAGCGACCGTGGCGGAGGCCCGCTCGCTGCATGGGTGCAAGTAAGGCGCCAGGGACCGATTGCAGCCACCCCATGGGTGGGTCTGTAGTGGTGCGCATCGTTCCATCAATGTATGCAATATTCACTTGCGCGCCAGATTGGCAGGTCTAGAATGCGCCCCATGAACCGGATGCCGCTCCTGAAGTTTTTCACCCTGACCCGCGCACGCGCGGAACGGGCGTGTCTGCCTGGAGCCCCACGAGGCCGTTGAGACGGCCATCGCTGGACCTTCGACAGAGCGCCCTCCGGGGCGCTCTTTTCGTTTCCGCAGTTCCATTCCCCGTAACCCGATGTACCGCAAGGAGAACGTGCCATGCACCAGATCGCCGAGACCGAACGCTAGCCGCGCGCCCTGTCGCCAACCGGGGTGCGCGGCCCCCGAAGTTGGCTTTGCAGGAATCTCTTTATGAACACCCAGACCCTTTCCCGTCGCCGCAACCTCGGCATCATTGCCCACATCGACGCCGGCAAGACCACGCTGACCGAACGTCTGCTGTGGAAGAGCGGCGAGATCCATCGCGTCGGCGAAGTGCACGACGGCAATGCGACCACCGATTTCTCGGCGATCGAGCGCGAACGTGGCATCACCATCGGCGCCGCTGCCGTGCAGGCGCAATGGTCGCCGCGCGACCTGCCGTCGCATCGGCTGACCCTGATCGACACCCCCGGCCACATCGACTTCGCCATTGAGGTCGAACGTTCGCTGCGCGTGCTCGACGGCGCCGTGGCCGTGTTCTCGGCGGTGGATGGCGTGCAGCCGCAGTCCGAGACCGTGTGGCGCCAGGCGCGCCGCCACCGCGTGCCGCTGATTGCGTTCGTCAACAAGATGGATCGCGTCGGTGCTTCCTTCGAGCGCGTGCTGGAGCAGCTGCAGGACAAGCTGCGCGCGCGGCCGTGGGCGCTGGGCGTGCCGTTGGGCAGCGAGAGCGACTTCAACGGCTGGGTCGATCTGGTCGATGAGCGGGTGCTGCAGTGGCACGAAGGTGCTGCGGCGACGATCACCCCGTGGGACGACGCAGCGCGCACGCAGTGGCAGGCGCAGCGCGATGCGCTGGTCGAGGCCGTGGCCGACCACGATGAAGCACTTGCCGATGCCTGGCTGGAAGGCCGCGTGATCGATGCGGAACAGCTGCGTGCAGCCATCCGGCGCGCAACGTTGGCCGGTGCCGGGGTGCCGGTACTGGCCGGCGCGGCGTTCAAGGACAAGGGCATCGAAACGCTGCTGGACGCAGTGGTCGATTACCTGCCATCGCCGCTGGATCGGCCTGCCGTGGTCGCTGAAAGCGAGGACGGCGAGATGGTGCTGCCGCCGGATCCGGACGGTCCGTTGGCGGGCCTGCTGTTCAAGATCACCCACCAGCAGCACGGCGCGTTGAGTTTCGTGCGGCTGTACTCGGGCACCTTGAAGGTCGGCGATGCCGTGGCCAGTTCGCAGCATCCGCAGGGACGGCGTGTGAGCCGCCTGGTGCGGGTGCAGGCCGACCAGACCCACGACATCGAACAGGCCGTGGCCGGTGACATCGTCGCGGTGCTGGGCTGGAAGGATGCGGTCAGTGGCGAAACGCTGAGCGGCCGTGCGCAGCCGTTGCGCCTGGAGAACATCCAGGCACAGGCGCCGGTGCTGGCATGGCGGTTGGAGCCGGCGCGTGCCGCCGACCTGATCCGGATGGCGCAGGGGCTGGCCAGCCTGGCCCAGGAGGACCCGTCGTTCCGCGTCGAAACCGATCGCGATACGGCCGAAACCCTGGTCTGGGGCATGGGCGAACTGCACCTGGAGGTGATGGTCGAGCGCCTGCGCAGCGAATGGAAGGTCGAGGTGGGCGTGGGCGCGCCGCGCGTGGCCTACCAGGAGACGCCGATGCGTGCAGTGGCCGGCGTGGTCGGCCGGCTGGTCAAGCAGACCGGCGGCCAGGGTCAGTTCGCGCAGGTGGTGCTGGACGTGGCGCCGCGCGAGGACGGTGAGGTCGTGTTCAACGATCGCATCGTCGGTGGCGTGGTGCCGCGCAGCTTCATCGCGGCGGTGGAGAAGGGCGTGCGCGCCGCGCTGTCGGAAGGCCCGCAGGGGCATCCGGTGGTCGGCATCGAGGTCAGCCTGGTCGATGGACAGACCCATGCCAAGGATTCCTCGGAAATGGCGTTCCATCGCGCCGGCGCCGAGGCGATCAAGGCGGCACTGGCAGAAGGCGGCACGCAGCTGCTGGAGCCGGTGATGGCGGTGACGGTGCATTCGCCCTCGGCGTCGGTGGGCGACGTGGTCGGCGACCTCAATCGCCGTCACGGCCGCATCGCCCGCATCGAGGACCAGGACGGTCGCGCCGAGGTCAGCGGATTCGCACCGTTGGCGCAGCTGGTGGGCTACACCACCTCGCTGCGTTCGCTCAGCCAGGGGCGGGCCAGCAGCGAGGCGCATCTGCACGGTTACGAGCCCGTACGCGCTGCATGAGGAAGGTGAAGGGAGCCCGTTCGCGGGCTCCCTTTTTGCGTGGGCCTTGGTGAGGCATCCACGCGTGGTGTGGTTCTGCTGCCGGAGGCGTGATGCATTTGCACTGCATTGCAACAAAACTGCAGAAAAAGCTGGATTAAAGTGATGCCTCACGATAAATTGCGCACCCCCCGTTGCTCGCCGCCGCCCGCACCCCGCCCATGCGTGATGACAAAGACCCCGGAACCCTGGAGCTGACCCTGCCGCGCAAGCGCGGTCGTCCGCCCAAGTTCGGGTACGCAATGAGTGATGCACAGCGGGCTGCGCGCTACCGTGCGCGCAGGGCAGGGCAGGCCAATCACGCCGATGTGCGCTCGTGCTCGGACATGGTGCTGCTGGACAAGATCCGCGCTGCGGTGAGCGCCCGTGATACCGAACTGGCCGGTTTTCTCGTCCACGTGCTGTGGCAGCGATACCCCCTGCAGCTGAAATAGGCCCTCACCGGGGTGGCCCTTGTCATCGAGCTTGTTGATAATGCGGGATTCAGGTTGTTCCCGCTGGCGCGCCCGGGATGGCAGGCGCGCATGATCGAACGGTTCCCAAGATGACCACCACCAGCGACACCACCACCGAAGCGGCGCCGAGCGGCGCTCCCCTGTTCTACACCCGTCCGGTGCCGCTGCAGGCCGATGTGCACGCCGATCTGCGCGTCCTGCCGGGCAAGCTCGAGTTCGCCGCCGGCAACAACGCCATTCCGCTGGTGCTGGGCGAGTTCTCGCTGGCGCTGCACCACTTCCCGATCCTGTTCGCCGGCCCGACCGCGGTGCCGATGGCTGCCGTCGGCGTGTCGGAAGAGAACCTGTTCATCAAGGACGGCCTGTGGGAAGACGAGGCCTACATCCCGGCCTACCTGCGTCGCCATCCCTTCATCTTCATCGACACCGGTGCGGACAACGACTTCCTGCTGGGCATCGATGAAGAGAGCCCGCGCGTGGTCAAGGGCGGTGACGAAGGCCAGCCGCTGTTCGTCGACGGCAAGGCCACCGACATGGTGCAGCAGGCGCTGGAATTCTGCGGCCAGTTCACCCGTGAGCACGAGCAGACCCAGGCCTTCTCCAAGGCCCTGATCGACAACGGCCTGCTGGTCGAGCGCAACGCCACCGTGCGTACCCCGGATGGCCGCGAGTTCAACCTCAATGGTTTCCAGGTGGTCGACGTCGAAAAGTTCGTTGCGCTGCCGGAAGCCACCGTGGTCGAGTGGCACCGCAGCGGCTGGCTGGCGCTGATCCACCAGCACCTGATGTCGCTGGGTCGCTTCAATGACCTGACCCGTCGCCAGGTCGAGCGTCTGGCCGCCTGATCAGTTGGCAGGCATGGCTTCCGCAGTGCGGGAGCCATGCCAGTGCCACAGCACCTGCAGCAGTCGCCGCGCGTCGATCCAGTCCGTCGCGGCATCATGACCCAGTTCCCACAGATCGGCCGCGATGTCGGCCTGGGCAGCGGCGCCACAGATCTGAAGTGTCCCTTGCAGGCGGTGCGCATGATGGCGCATGGCCCTTGCATCGTGATCGGCCAGCGCCCGCTCGATGCCTTCCAGTTCGCCGCGGATATCGGCCAGATGGACGTGGTCCAGCGCTGCCAGGGGCGTGCGGGCTGCAATACCGGTGATGGGCGTCAGCTGCAGCGCCTGCAGCAGGTGCGCAACCTGCAGGGGTTTGGTCAGAACGGCGTCGAATCCGGCCTTGCGCGAGCGCGCCAGGTGCCTGCGCCCGGTACGGGCGGACAGCGCCACCAGCCGCAGCGGCCCACTGGCCTGGCTGCGCAGTTGCTGCGCCAGTGCGTAGCCATCCATGCCCTGCAGGCCGATATCCAGCAGCACGATCCGGCGCGGGCTGCGGCTCTGCTCGTCCAGCGCGCCTGCCGCGTCGGCAACGGCACGCACGCTCGCACCGAACCGACGCAACTGCTCGGCGATGATCTGCCGGTTCAATGCATGGTCTTCAACCAGCAGAAGGTCGAGGCCGGCAAGTGGACGGCCGGCGGCAGGGTCCTCTGCGGGCGCAACATCGTCGTCGGCGGCCTGTATCGGCAGGCACAGGGTGAAGCGGCTGCCGCGTCCCACGACGCTGTGCACGGTGAGGTCGCCACGCATGGCGCGGGCCAGTTCGCGGGCGATGGAAAGGCCCAGGCCGCTGCCGCCGCGCATCTGGCCGTCCTCGCCCTGCTGGAAGGCGCGGAACAGCCGCCCGGCGTGCCGGGCATCAATGCCGATGCCGCTGTCGATCACGTCCAGCACCAGTGCCCGCGGCTGGACCGGCGGCATCAGTTGCACGCGCAGATCGATGCCGCCCACATCGGTGAACTTCACCGCGTTGCCAAGCAGGTTGTCGACAATCTGCCGCAGTGCTTCTGCATCGAGTGCGATCGTCGGCGCAGGGTCGGGGCTGCAGTCGAATCGAAGCTGCAATCCCTTCAGCCGGGCCTGTGGCCGGATCGCGTCGAGCGATTGCTGGCAGAGAGACGCCACATCGCAGGCGCCCACATGCGGCTTGAAGCCGCCGCCAGCCAGGCGCGAGAAATCCATTGAGCGGTTCAACAGGCTGCGCAGCGAGCGCCCGGCGGCCGTGGCGGCCGCCAGCAGTTCGCGCTGACCGCTGGCCAGGGGTGACCGGCCCAGCAGGTCGATCGACATCAGCATCGCCTGCGCCGAATTGCGCATCTCATGGCTGACCATGCCTGCCGCGCGGGCATGGCGACGGCGTTCGCGCCTGGTGCGACGGGCCGCGACGTGCCACAGGATCGGCAGGCCGGCCAGCACTGCGATCAAGGCCAGAAGCCAGTGCGGCGGTGGCATGCGCATCTGATCGAACATGCGCTGGATCGAGGCGGGCAGTGCCTGCCGGGCCCAGAGCTGCAGAAGGCCGGCATGCTCTTCCAGCGTGATGTCCTGCAGTGCCTGGTCGATGCGCGCCAGCAGTTGGCGGTCAATGCTGCGCACCAGCAGGTACAGGTCGGTGGAGAACGCGCTTTCGAAGGGCTGCAGTTGCAGCGTGCCGCCGAAGTGTCGCCGGATCATCGGTTGCAGCGTCGATTCCAGGCCAATTGCGACATCGGCGGCACCTGTTTCAACGGCCACCAGTGTTGCGTGCCGATCGGGCAGGTGCAGCAGGCGGAGGTGTGGATGATGCGCCTGCAGCCACTCGGCGTAGGGCCCGCCATTGACGACGGCCAGTGTGCGTCCTTCCAGTTGTGCAACATCGTGCGGGAGGCGCCCTCCGTTCCGGCCGGCCAGGACGGTCCTGCCGCCGCGGAAGGGAGTGGAGGCAACAAGGTTGGCGCAGGGCTGGTGCAGTGGCCTGACCGCGCCGATGACCAGTACCAGGTCGGCATCGCCCCGGCATACCGCGACTACCGAGGAGCCCGTGCTGGGGTAGGGGTGTTCGGTGAAGCGCAGCTGCGAGTGGCGTGCCACAAGCGTGGCGTAGCCATGGGCAAGGGTGGGCAGCGGAGCCGTATCAGCCAGCGCCGGTGGCAAGGGGCGCAGCGAGGGCGCGGTGGCCACGCGGACCTCGCGGCCCGCCGCCCATCGTTGCGACGGTGCATCCCCGGCCGAGACTGTCGGCAACAGGAGCAGGGCCAGCAGCAGGACAGGGGCGAAGTGCGGGCGATGGCGCCGGCTCACAGTGCCTCCAGCTGATGTCGCATGGCATAGATCTCTGCATCGTTGCGCAGGCCCAGCTTGCGTAGCGCGGACTTCTTCTGGGTGCTGACCGTCTTGATGCTGCGATGGCGCAACTGGGCGATCTCCGAGACGGTAAGGCCGGCCAGCAGCAGGTGAAGCACTTCACGTTCGTTGCGGCTGAGATCTTCGCCGTCTGCCGGATGCCGGCAGTCGGGAGGCAGCCGGTCCAGCCCCAGCGACACGCGTACGATTGCCTCGGACAGCAGTGGCAGCGGCTCAGCCTTGCTGACCACGCCGCTGACGCCGGCGTCGATCAGGGGGCCGATATGTATGCTGGGTGACAGGGTGGCGAAGGCCAGCAGGGGAATGGCGGGGAACGTCGCGCGCAGCAGCTCCACCAGCGCCATGCAGTCGCGGTCCCCGCGCGCCAGAGTGAGGTCGATGATGGCCACATCCACCGGCGTTGCATGCAGGTCCTGGATGAACGCGTCGCTGTGGCCGTGGCTGGCAACAATGCTGAAGCGGGCGTCCTGGGACAGGTGCAGTGCGGTACCGCGACGGACCACTTCGTGATCGTCCAATAGTGCCAGGTGCAACAGGCGCGGTGCAGGATATCCATTCATGCGCACAGAGGTGGTCAGCGCCCGCGGGCGTGGCGATCATTCTGGCGCCGTTGTCATGCCGCACATTGAATTTGTCGGATTTTTGCGATTATTCCTAAGTTTCGATCGTCAATGAATATCGAACTTGGCAATGTTCATTGATGGTAGCGATGCATGGACGGTCAGGTCGAGGGTCCGCGCGGCCTGTGTGCGGCGGGCGCCATCAGTACGGTCAGCAGCAGGGGGGCGCCCTGCGTGCCGGCGTCGAGCGCGGTGGCCTCAAGCGCTTCGATCAATGCGTTGATGCGGGCGAGTTGCTCGTCATCGGCGCGGAAGGACAGGTGCCTGGCCGCGCAGTTGCGCTGTGGCCCTTCAAAGCGGGCGGCGGCCTGGGTGGCGGCCGAGGCGAACGCGCGCAGGGTGGCGGCGACCACGCGTGTCGCCACGCGGACAAGGCTCCGCCGGCCGGACGGGGTGCGCACCGCGTCGCGGGAGGACAGCCGTGTTGAGGCCGCCGCGTAGACGGCTTCGGGGCGGCGGCCGGTGTCGCGATGTTCGGTGATGCGCACCAGGCCGTGCTTCTGCAGGTGCGCCAGGTGGTGGTAGAGCGCTGTGGCGGGGCGGCCCAGGCGCTCGGCCAGTTCGCGGATGCTGGCCGGACCCTCCGCGTCCAGGCGCTGCAGTATCGCCATCCGTGCGGGCGAGGCCATCGCGGCAAGCTGGGCGGGTGTCAGCTTGAGCGGTGCTGGGCTGGAGTGGCTTGCAGTGGCGGATTTCATAATTCAAACTATAGTTCAAATTTGAATAATCGGGGCGGGAATGCGCACGGCACGCTTTTGGATGGCCCTGGCGGGCCTGCTGCTGGTGACGATCGGCAGTGCCCGGCCCGCTGTTGCCACGGAAGGGCCGCGCAGCGATGCCGCGAGCAGGGCGAGCGCCCCACTGGATGCGGCCGCGATCCAGGGGATCGACCGCGGCGTCGGCCAGGTCATGCGCCGCTTCAGTGTTCCCGGTGCGGCGGTGATGGTGCTCCAGGACGGGCGCTTGATTCACGCCAAGGCCTATGGCCAGCGCGACCTGGCGCGGGGCCTGGCGGTGCGCACCGACACGCCCTTCGAGATCGGCTCGATCACCAAGCAGTTCACCGCCGCTGCGGTCGTGCAACTGCAGGAGGCCGGCAAGCTCAGCCTGGATGATCCGCTGGCCAGGTACCTGCCGGACGCCCCGCATGCGCACGAGGTGACCCTGCGCCAGCTGCTGTCCCACACCAGCGGCCTGCACGATTATTTCGACGGGCCCGAACAGGAGGTCGATGCCCTGGCGACGCAGCCGGTTGCGTTTGATCGGCTGATCGCGCGCATCCGCGATCGTCCTCTCGATTTCGCGCCGGGCAGCCGCTGGTCGTACTCCAATACCGGGTACATCCTGCTCGGCCGGGTGATCGAGGTGGTATCGGGCGAGCGTTACGTCGACTACGTGCGCCAGCATCTGCTTGAGCCGCTGGACATGCGGCACACCTTCACCCTCGCCGATACGGAGCGACTGCAGGACATGGCGGTGGGGTACCGGCACGAGGCGGGCGTCCTGCGCCGATCACCCTATTTCCACCCGGACTGGAGTGGCGCTGCCGGCTTTCTGGTCAGTACGCTGGACGATCTCGCGCGCTGGGATCGTGGCCTGAGCGGGGGGCGGGTGGTCAGCCAGGCCGGCTACCGCGAAATGATCACGCCGGTTCACACCGCTGAGGGCGGTAGCGCCGACTATGGGCTCGGGTTGTTCGTCAATGCGGTCTACGGCCAGGCCAGGATCGGCCATACCGGCGGCTCGCAGGGGTTCACCACCGCCGACGAGTACTTCCCCGCGCTTGGGCTGCGCATCATTGCTTTCACCAATCTGGGGGACAAGACGCCGGAGGCCGGCATCACGCTGACCAATGCGGTCTTCAGTGCGCTCCATCCCGCCATCGTCGCTGCGTGGAGCCAGCCCGCGCCTGGCGAAGACGCTGCCGTGACGGCACGGGCACGGGCCACGTTTGAACAGTTGCAGGCCGGGCGCGGCTATGCGGATTTCAGCGCGAACCTGCGTACAAGGCTGGAGGCGGGGCTGGGTGCCGGGTTGGCGAAGGCGGTCGGGCCCTATGGCAAGCCGGACGCCCTGGTCTTCAAGGGCACGCAGGCCAGCGAGAAGGGCACGATGTACCGCTACGTGGCGACGTTCGGCCCCGGCGTCTTCATGCCCTACATGATCCGCCCCGACGAAGAAGGCAGGGTTGCAGGGTTCGCGCTGGATTGAGTGCCGGGAGCGGCTGCCTCCTGTGGGTGCGCTGGATTGCGAGGGGCGCCTTCCGGCCCCGGCGATGCAATGGCGGGGCTGCCGCTGATGGCGTGCTGCACGGCCCGCTGCAGCTTTTCGAGATGGAATGGCTTGGCAACGAACGGGGCGCCGCGATGCCGTGCCGGCACCAGCTGGTCATAGACCGCCGACACGAACAGATAGGGCACGCCGAGCGCGGCCAGGCGATCGGCGACCGGGAACACCACGCCGTCGCGCAGCTCGATATCCAGCACGGCGCCGTCGAACTGCCGGGTGTCGAGCAGGCCCAGTGCATCGAACACGCTGTAGGCATGCGTGACCTGGTCGCCCTCTTGCTGCAGCGCCTGCTCCATCAGTGTGGCCAGGTCGAACTGGTCCTCCACCAGCAGCAGGTTGCAGATGTGCGGGCGGGATTCGGGATGCATGCCGATGGTGCCTGTTTCACGTGGGGAACCGCAGTGTGCGAGCTGCCGCATCAACACCGTGGATGCGCAGTGTCAGCCTGGTGCGAAAGGCTGGCCGAGCGGCCGCGCAGGGCCGCAGCTGGGGTCATCGCACCGACTGCGGTACCCGTCGCAGCTTCCGGGTGTCATAGCCCATTGCCGCGATGCGTTGCACCGCCTGCTGGTAGTCGCTGTCCGAGACCTGTGGCGTGCGTGCCATGTACCAGACGTAGTCGCGCTTGCTGCGCGCCACGATGGTCTGGCCGTAGTCATCGGCCAGCCAGGCGATGATGTACTCGGCCTGGATCGGCCAGATGAACTGCATGCCCCAGACGGCGCCGTTTCCTTCCCTCTCTACCCGGCCGATGGGGTGCATCGACTTCTGTGGCGCGTCGAAGCTGCCCTTGCGATAGGTGAAGGTGGTCTGGATGCGCCCATCGGGCCGCAGCGCGTAACTCTCGACCGCATCGAACGCCTCGCGCTCGGGACGCGAGGGAATGTGGGCGATCACATACCAGTCGCCCATGAAGCGTGGCACGTCCACCGATGGCGGGCGCGGCAAGGGGCGTGTGTCATTGGAGCTGCAACCGGTACCGAACAGTCCGACCGCCAGCAGGGGGAGCAACGAGAACATGCGCATGCGACACCTCAGCGGGGACGGAACAGGTAATGGGCCACCAGCCACTGCTGGCCATCGTCGTAGCCGAACAGTTCGGCGCAGGCCATCCAGAACATGCGCCAGCGCTGCCACCAGACCTTTGCGGCGGCCTGGCCGTAGGTGGCAACCAGCACCGGCATCACGCGGTCGCGGGCCGCATCCTGGTTGGCCAGCCAGTGATCCGCCGTGCGCTGGTAGTGGGTGCCGTCCAGCAGCCAGCGCTGCTCCAACTGCAGGTCGTGCTGGAAGTGCAGCAGGGTGTCGGCGGCAGGCATCAGCCCGCCGGTGAAGAAATGCCGGCCCATCCAGTTGTCGCCGCCGTCGGTTTCGAACGGATACATCAGCGTGCGGTGCGCGAAGATATGCACGAACAGCGCGCCGTCAGGCTTCAGCCACTGCGCGATGCGCGCGAGCAG
This sequence comes from Stenotrophomonas maltophilia group sp. Smal17, assembly GCF_030237045.1. Classification (NCBI taxonomy): domain Bacteria; kingdom Pseudomonadati; phylum Pseudomonadota; class Gammaproteobacteria; order Lysobacterales; family Lysobacteraceae; genus Stenotrophomonas; species Stenotrophomonas maltophilia group sp. Smal17. The sequence continues at coordinate 32,946 of NZ_JASJSU010000007.1, read as the reverse complement.
GCGCTGGTAGTTGCGCACGTGTTCGAACATTTCCACCGAGACGCAGCGGTCGAACTGCGCGTGTGGCAGTTCCAGCTGATTGACGTCGCGGGTGAGCACCTCGACGTTGTGCAGCCCACGCGACGCACACTGCGCCAGGATGTGCTGGCGCTGGCTGTTCGAGTTGGACACGGCGGTGATCCGCGCGAGCGGATAGCGCTCGGCCATCCACAGGGTCAGCGAGCCCCAGCCGCAACCCAGCTCCAGGATGTGCTGGCCATCGGCCAGCCCGGCACGTTCGCCGTACAGGGCCAGCATCGCGTCTTCGGCCTGGTCCAGCGTCTCGTTGCCGGTCGGGTAGTAGCAACTGCTGTACTTCAGCTGCCTGCCCAGGCAAGCCTGGAAGAAGGCGGCGGGCACCTCGTAGTGCTGGCGGTTGGCGGCATCGGCATGCAGCGCCAGTGGGCTGTCGGCCAATTCGGCGATGCGGCGGTTGAAGCGGGCCGACTGGCCCTCGATGCCGCCCTCGGCTTCCTCGTGCAGGCGCTGCGCGCACAGGCGCCGGATGCCAGCGCGCAAGGCTGCATCCGGAACCCAGCCGCGCTCGGCCCAGGCGATCAGCCCGCTCTCACCCGCTTCGGTGGGGTTCTGTGACGGGATCGCGTTCATGCGGAATGCTCCTTGGAAGGCCGGGGGAACCAGGGGAAGAACATCGGGGTCGTGCGCTGATACTCGCGGTAGTCATCGCCGCGACTACGCAGGGCCTGCTTTTCGGTGAACGGAATACCGCTGAGGTAGCGCAGGAATACATACATCAGCAGCGGTCCAAGCCAGGCCATCCACCACAGTGGCGAACCCACGGCCAACAGCACATAGGTGAACCAGTGCAGCCATTCGAAGAAATAGTTCGGGTGCCGCGAGTAGCGCCACAGGCCATCCCGGCAGGTGCGGCCCTTGTTGGCCGGGTTGGCGCGGAAGCAGGCCAGTTGGCGGTCGGCCAGCGCTTCACCCCCCACGCTGAGCAGCCAGACCCCCGCAGCGGCCACGATCCAGATCGTCAGCCCCGGCCGTGGGTTGGCCGCCACCGCGACGAAGGGCAGGGCGAACAGGATGATCAGCAGGGCCTGGGCCATGAAGAAACCGAAGATCTTTCCCTGGTGGCCGTGCCAGTGCTCGCGCAGGTAGCGATAGCGTCCGTCCTCCGCTTCGTGACGGACCCGATGCCACAGATGCAGGGCGAGGCGGCTGCCCCACACGCCGCCGAGCACGCCCAGCGCCATCCGTGGCACCAGCGCGCCATCGCCAAGCAACGCAAGCAACAGTGCAGATGCACCGACGCCCTTGGCCCACAGCACATCGACTACACCGATGTTTGTGTGGCGGCGTTGCCAGGCCCAGCCCCAGCTCATTATCAGCACGGCGTACAACAGCACCCATAACAGGTCGATCATGACGGCGCTCCAGCGAGGGGTGGCTGCGGCGTGCCTCGCGATCCGCGCCGGGCACGGCTGCACAGCAGGGAAAGCGCGATGCTCCAGCCAACGCCGAGCACGAGCAAGCCGTGCCATGCCGGCGCTGCAAACCGCACCGCGTCGAAGCCGCGCGCAGCAGAGAGGTAGGCCAGCGGGGCCAGCAGCAGGCCGAACAGCATCGGCAGCGCGGCATGCCGCTGCAGGAAGCGCATCGAGGTAGTCAGCGTCATCGCGAACGCCGCCCACAGCGCCATGATCCACGGCGGCGGCGCCCAACCGAACGCGGCGGCGGCATAACGCACCGTGCCGCTGGCCGCTGCGCTGGCGTCGACCAGCCAGGCGCAGGCCAGCGCCCACGCCAGCAGCCGCAGGTCCAGCCTCGGCTGCGGCGAAGTGAGCAGTTGGCTGCCGATGTACAGCGACGCAGCCAGCAGTGCGGGCCATTGCCAGCCGCGACCGGCGCCGGCCACGGCGCTCAGCCAGACCAGTTGGTTGCCGAGCAGGTTGGCCCAGAAGCGGCGCATCTCAGTGCCCACCGCCCGCATCCTGGATCGGCCGATGGCCAGGGCGTGCCAGCAACAGGTGCGAGACACCGATCGAGCGCTCGAGGAAGCCGCCCTCGCAGTACGCCAGGTAGAACTCCCACAGCCGGCAGAAGCGCGCGTCGAAGCCTTGTGCCTGCACCGCGGGCAACTGCGCCAGGAAGCGCTGGCGCCAGGCGCGCAGGGTCAGCGCATAGGAGTGCCCGAAATCCTGCTGGGCGATCAGCTGCAGGTCACTGGATCGGGTCTTGGCCGCCATGATCGCGTGGATGGATGGAATGAAACTACCCGGGAAGACGTAGCGTTTGATGTAGTCGACGCTGCGCCGGGCCTGCTCGTAGCGGTGATCCTCGATGGTGATCGCCTGCAGCAGGGCCACGCCGTCCGGCTTCAGCAGGCGCTGCAACGTCGCCATATAGGTGTCCAAGTACTCGGCGCCGATGGCTTCGATCATCTCGATCGAGACCAGCCTGTCGAACTGGCCCTGCAGGTCGCGGTAGTCCTGCATCAGCAGGGTGACCCGGTCCTGCAGGCCGGCGGCCTGCACGCGCTCTGCGGCCAGCGCATGCTGTTCGGCGGAAATGGTGGTGGTGGTGACGTGGCAGCCATAGTGCGTAGCGGCATGCACGGCGAAGCCGCCCCAGCCGGTGCCGATCTCCACCACGCGATCGCCAGGGCTGAGCCGCAGCTGCTGGCAGATGCGGTCCAGCTTGCGCCGCGAGGCCGATTCCAGCGGCTCGCTTTCATCGGAGAACAGCGCCGAGGAATACATCAGGTCCGGCGACAGGAACAGGGCGAAGAAGTCGTTGCCGAGATCGTAGTGCGCGGCGATGTTGCGGCGGCTGCCTTCACGGCTGTTGCGGCGCAGGCGGTTCCAGCCGCGCAGCAGCCAACCGCCGACGCGGGCCGGGCCGTGTTCCATGCTGTCGAGAAGATCGCGGTTGCGTACCAGCAGCCGTATCAGCGCGACCAGATCGTCGCAGCGCCATTCACCGTTGATGTAGCTCTCGCCTGCGCCGACGCTGCCTTGCGCGGCGACCTTCCTGTAGAACGCCGGGTTCTCGATGGTGACGGTGGCATGCAGTTCGCCCCGGGCATCGCCAAGCCAGACTTCGCCGAGCGCGTCACGCACACACAGCCGGCCCTCGCGCAGCGGGGCGAGCTGGGCCAGCAGGCGGCGGCGCAGGAAGGCATCCAGTGCGCCGGGGCGCGGCAGCGCGACCGAAGGAGTCATCGAGTTCATCGCGGTTTCCCGGCAAGGTTGGGGTGGTCGTGGACGGGGTTGCGCTTCAGCCACAGGCGCAAGGCCTGCCAGTGGATGGCGGCCACCACCTGCAGCGTCATCAGCGGATAGCGGGCAAGCACCCGCGCCAGGCCGGGGCCATCCAGTGCGCGGCGCTGCATGGCCTGGGTGGCATCGAACTGGCGGACACCGTCGCGCCAGACCTGCATGTGCACGCGCAGGTCATCGCCGGGCAGGTTGAAGCGCCAGTCATAGCAGCAGTCCATCGGCATGAAGGGCGAGACGTGGAAGCGCTTGTCGAACTGCCAGCGCAGGGAGGTGCCTTCATGGGTGGCCGTGGAGACCGGCAGCACATAGGCATGCCGTTCCTTCCACGGGGTATTGGTGATTTCGGCCACGATGCAGTCCAGCGTGCTGCCATCGGGCTGGTAGCAGTAGTAGAAGCTGACCGGATTGAACACATGCCCGGCAAAGCGCAGGTGGGTAAGAAGGCGCACCGGGCCGGCAGGCCGGAAGCCAAGGGTGGCCGCGGCATGGTCGCGTACTGCATCGGCCAGTGACCGCGTGGAATCACCGAAGTAGTCGCTGCGGCGGAATTCGGCCAGGTTGCGCCGATTGATCGACCACAGCCAGCGGCCAGCGAACACCGTATCGAGCTCGTCCAGGTCGAGCAGCAGCTGCGCGATCGGGTAGCGGAACGCATGCGGGTGCGGGTGATGCCGCCGATGCATCACCTGCCCGAAATAGAGCGCGCTGGCGCTCATGCCGCGATCTCGCCGGCCGTCGGCAGCAGCCGGTGCGGCTCGCAGGCACGCAGCGCATCGACCACGCGCCGCGCACTGCGGATTCCATCCTCGTGAAAGCCCCAGCCCCAGTACGCGCCCGCAAACCAGGTGTGGCGACGGCCCTGCAGCTCGGGCCAGCGCTGCTGGGCCCGGACGGCTGCGTGGTCGTGCACCGGGTGGGCGTAGCGCAGCGTGCGCAGGACCTTGGTCGGGTCGATCGCCTCGCTGCGGTTCAGCGTCACCACCAGCGGCGTGTCACCGGACAGGCCCTGCAGCAGGTTCATGCAGTAGCTGACCGTGCAGGGCGCAGACGGGTCACGCGGCACATGCGCGTTCCATGCGGCCCATGCCTTGCGATTGCGCGGCAGCAGCGTTGCGTCGGTGTGCAGCACCGCTTCGTTGGGCTGGTAGCGGATGGCAGCGAGCACCTCGCGTTCGACAGGGTCTGCGTCGCCCAGCAGCGCCAGCGCCTGGTCGCTGTGACAGGCCAGGATCACCTCATCGAAACCCTCTACGCCGGCAGCACTGTGCACGCGCGCGCCCCACGGCATGCGCTCGACCGAATGCACCGGGCACTGCAGCCGCTCACGCACGCGCCAGCGGGCGCGCAACGCGTCGACATAGCGCGCCGAGCCGCCGCTCACCACGCGCCAGGGCGAGCGCCCGGCCATCTGCAGCATCTGGTGGTTGGCCATGAACTGGGCCAGGTAGCGGGCCGGGAACTCCATCACCGAGCGGGTGGGGGAGGACCACAGCGCCGATGCCATCGGCAGCAGATGCTCTTCGATGAATGCCTCGCCGTAGTGCTGGGCATGCAGGTACTGGCCCAGGGTGGGGCCTTCATCCTCGGCCAGCAGCAGGGGCGCGTCCCGGTAGAAGCGGCGCAGGTCGGCCAGCATGCCCCAGAACCGGGGTGACAGCAGATTGCGGCGCTGGCAGAACAACCCGTCCAGCGAGGTGGCGTTGTACTCCACGCCGCTGCGCTCGCTGTGCAGGGAGAAGCTCATCGTCGTCGGTTGGGACGCCACGCCCAGTTCGTCGAACAATGCCGTAAGCAGCGGATAGTGCAACGGATTGAAGACGATGAAGCCGGTGTCCACCGCCATCTGCAGGCCATCCACCTGCACGTCGTGGGTATGGGTATGGCCACCCAGATAATCGTTGGCCTCGAACAGCGTGACCTCGTGTTCGCCGTCCAGCCACCAGGCGCTGGCCAGGCCCGCAATGCCGGAGCCGATGATCGCGATGCGCATGTCAGTACCTCGCCTTGGCCAGCACCCACTCGGGAATCGGCTTGAGGCCCTTTACCAGGCCGAGGGCCGCCATCACGCGCAGGCCGTACCAGGTCAGGTCCACCTCCCACCAGCGGAAGCCCTGGCGGACGGTTCCCGGGAAGAAGTGGTGGTTGTTGTGCCAGCCTTCGCCAAAGGTAAGCAAGGCCAGCCAGAGGTTGTTGCGGCTGTCATCGCGGGTCTCGAAGCGGCGGCGGCCGAATCGATGCGCCAGTGAGTTGATGGTCACGGTGGCATGGAACAGCACGATGGTGGAAATGAAGAAGCCCCAGACCAGCAACTGTGGTCCCGAGGTGTGCAGGTCCGGCGCCCAGCGCTCCAGCGCGGCGCCGAGGGCATACAGCGCCGCGGCGAGCAGTACGGGAACCGCGGTGTCGAAGCGATCCAGCCAACGCAGTTCAGGGAAGCGCGCCAGGTCGGGGATGCGCGACAGGTCCGTGGCGAAGGCTTCGCGGGTCAGGAACCAGCCCATGTGGCTGCGCCAGAAGCCGCCTTCACGCGGCGAGTGCGGGTCCAGCGGCTGGTCGGCGTGGCGGTGATGGTGGCGATGGTGCGCGGCCCACCACAGCGGTCCGCGTTGCACGCTGGCGGCCCCGATGACAGCGAATACGAACTGCACCGCTCGCGACGCCTGGAAGGTGCGATGCGAAAAATAGCGGTGGTAGAACGCGGTGATCGCGAACATGCGCACGGCATAGAGCGCCGCCGCAACGATCACTGCGGTCCATGACATGCCCACCCAGATCACCGCCAGGCACGCCACATGCATCAAGGCGAAGGGGACCGCGCGCAGCCAGTCGATACGCCCGGGGCGGTCGACGGCGCTGTCTGCAGCACTGCCGGTGTCGACCCAGCGCTGCACTGTGCGCAGCAGGCGCCAACGGCGACGGGGGAGGGGCGCTGCAGAGGCCATGAGGGGTCTCGAAGGGGGTCGTGTCTTCTCTCTACGCAGCACAATGCCCACTGGATGCGTGCTTCCGCTGTTAGTTTCGCTTCACCCGGACGTCACGCCGCAACCGGCGACGAGCGGTTGCGCCCAGGCCTGCTGCCATTCGCTGGCGCTGCTTGCGCGCGCAGCAGCGGCGAATCGAACCACCACCTGCGGATAGTGGCCGCGTGCATCGCGCAGGTTGCTGGTGCCCTGGAACTCCAGCAGTCGTCGATCGGTATCGGCATAGACCAGCTGCAGGCGCGGTGCGATGCCGCCATACCAGGTGTCGAGGCTGGCCTCGATCTGCTGCGCGGCCACCCCCTGCCAGCGCAGCGGGGCAGTGCGGCGAACCTGTACAGGGAAATAGCGCTGCCGCCCCGGAACCAGGAAAGGCAGCGAGATGCGCTCGCCGCGCATCAGCGCCGGCCAATGCTGGCGCACGGCGGCGTCAAAGCCGGCATCGATCACGGCATCAGCAGGCAACTCCAGGCGGCGCTGGCGCGATGGCGCATCGGCATCCTCCTTCCAGTCGATCAGGACACTGCCGCCGGCCACCTCGATCTGCACCTTCTGGCCGCTGCGCAGATCGTCCAGCGAGTAGCCGCGCGCCTGCGGGCGGGAGGTCGCGGGCAGGTGCTTGCGGGCGAAGGGGCGCCCATCCGGGCACTGGTACAGCACCCAGCGTTCGGCGCCTTCGGTCGCGTCGCGCTGCCAGTGCACTTCCCGATAGGCAGTGGCGCCTTGCCCGGTGCTGGCAAGGCCTTCGGTCCGCAGCCAGGGGGCTGCCAGCGCGGCGTGGGGGAGGCACAACAGCAGCCAGGCGGTCCGCATGATCGTCATCCGCAGGGAGGGCCCTGGTCATACGGCAGGCGCGGCCGGATGGATGCGGTACGTGGCCTGCATCCAATCGCCACCGGTGCGCGTACAGAGGACAGACCTTCACCTGCCCGCCGCGAACGCAGATGTACCCTGACGCCGCCAGCACTCTCCTCACCTTCGATACCGCACGCATCGTGTCCAGTTCCCAGCAGCCGAGCAGCGAGCCGACGAATTGGGCCGGTGACATGGACAGGGTCGCTCGCCTGCGCGACCGCGACTGTTTCATGCGGATCTACGACCATTTCATGCCGCGGCTGTGCGTCTATCTGCGCGGCCTGGGGGCGCCGGATGCGGTGGCCGAAGAACTGGCGCAGGAATGCCTGCTGCGGCTGTGGCTTCGCGCGGCCGACTACGACGCTGCCCAGGGTGCGCTGAGTACCTGGCTGTACCGGATTGCCCGCAACCTGCAGATCGATCGGGTGCGGCGCGAGCGCAGCTGGCTGCAGGTGCAGGCGGCGGTGGAGGACGCGGCAACCGTGGATATGGTCGAACGCAGCAGTGCCGAACAGTTCGCTGACCAGGCGCGGCTGCGCCAGCGCATCAACGAGCTGCCTGCCGTGCAGGCGCGATTGGTGCGGATGTCCTATTTCGAAGCCAAGAGCCACAGCGAGATTGCCGAGGCGCTGGGCATGCCGCTGGGCACGGTCAAATCGCATCTGCGACGTGCGTTCCTGCAACTGCAGTCGAAAGTGGGAGGTGCGCCGTGAACCCGCACCACCATCTGCACGAGTCCACGTTGATGAGCTATGCGGCCGGTGCGCTGCCCGCGCCGTTGAGCATCGTGGCCGGCGCCCACCTGGAGCAATGCTCGCAGTGCCGCCAGCGCCTGCGCGACGCTGAGGCGATCGGGTCGGTGCTGCTGGAACAGACGCAACCTGCCTCAGCCGAAGGTGACGCACGCCGGAGCGCGCTGCGCGAGGCGATGCTGGCGCAGCTTGCCAGCGAGTCGCCCATCAGCCTGCCCATGGCGGCGAGCGTGCCGCGGCGGGAGCGCCCAGAGGCCGATCCTGATCACCTGCCGGCGTCGCTGCACCCGTACTTCGGTGCGTCGCTGGCAGCCCTGCGCTGGCGCTGGATGGCGCCGGGCGTGCACTGCATCCGCGCCGAACAGATGCCATCGCTGATCATGCTGAAGATCGCGCCGGGCAAGTGCCTGCCGATGCACAGCCACGGACGCAGTGAACTGACCCAGATCCTGCGCGGTTCGTACAACGACGCGCTGGGCCTGTTCGCGCCGGGCGATGTGGCGGACCTGGATGAGGAGGTGGAGCACCAGCCCGTCACCGCACCGGGCGTGCCGTGCATCTGCGTGTCCGCGCTGGATGCGCCGCTGGTGTTCAGTGGCTGGCTGGCGCGGAAGATCCAGCGTTTCGTGAAGCTTTAGGGGGACCACAATGGCGGCTGCCGGTGCATTGCGGGTTCTGTTGACCGGCGCTACCGGGTTGGTGGGGCAGGGCGTGGCCCTGGCCTGTCAGCGCTCGCACCAGGTGTCTCAGCTGACTGCACTGGTCCGGCATCCGGGCAGCCTCCGCGGAGCCGGCAGCGAACTGATCGTGCCGGAGTTCCTGCACGTCGAAGCGCGGCAGGATGAACTGGCAGGATTCGATGCCTGCTTCTACTGTGCCGGTGCGCCGCCGGTAGGCACCGCCGAGGCCGAGTACCGCCGGGTTACGCTGGACACCACGCTTGCCGTTGCCCGGGCGTGGGCAGCGGCCAATCCGCAGGGGTGCTTCCTGTATGTGTCCGGTGCAGGCGCAGATGCGGGCAGCCGGCTGATGCCGCTGCGCATCAAGGGCGAAACCGAGCAGGCACTGCAGGCATTGCCGGTTCGCACGGTGATGTTGCGCCCGGGTGGCGTGCGCCCGGTGGAAGGCACCGGCACCCGCCATGGCCTGCTGAAGCCGTTGTACTGGGGTGGCGCGCCGCTGATGAAACTGGCCGGCGCGATCGCGCCCTCGCTGGTGACCAGCAATCTGGCACTGGGCCAGGCAATGATCGCGCTGGCCGGCCGGGAGCATCCGCCGGCCACGGTGGAGTGCGCGGACATCAACCGGATCGCAGCGGGAGTGCACGATCCGGCGCCTTGATCTCAGTGCAGCGCGGCCTCCAACGCGGTGCGTACCGCCTGCGCCAGATCACTGCGGGTGAACGGCTTGGGCAGCAGCGCGACCGCACGGCCCTGGCTGCCGACCGCATCGTGGTCACGCGGGTAGCCCGAGGTGAACAGCACCGCGACGTCCGGCCAGCGTTCGCGCACTTCGCGCACCAGTTCCCAGCCCGACATGCCAGGCATCACCACGTCGGAGAACAGCAGGTCCACCGTGGTGTCAGGGCGCTCCAGCAGGCGCAGGGCCGAAGGGCCGTCGTGCGCTTCCAGCACGCGGTAGCCCAGCATGCGCAGCGCGTCCACGGTATGGGCACGGACATCGTCGTTGTCCTCGGCCACCAGGATGGTCTCTTCGCGCGGTGAATAGCCGGCCAGCCCGGTCTGCGGTGCCGTTCCCTCACAGGGCAGGGCCAGCGTCGAGCGCGGGAACATCATGGTGATGCTGGTGCCGCCGCCTTCCACCGAATCAATCAGCACATGCCCGCCGGACTGCTTGACGAAGCCGTGCACCATCGACAGGCCCAGGCCGGTGCCCCGGCCCACCTGCTTGGTGGTGAAGAAGGGCTCGAATACCCGCGCCAGCGTGGCCGCGTCCATGCCGTGGCCGTTGTCGCGGACCCGCAGCATCACGTACTCACCCGGTGCTGCATCAGGGAACAGGGCGGCGTAGTCGTGGTCGAGATGGCTGTTGTCCACTTCGATGACCAGCCGACCGCCGTGCGGCATGGCGTCGCGGGCATTGACGGCCAGATTGAGCACGGACGCCTCCAGCTGGCTGACGTCGATCTCGATGCACCAGATGTCCTCGGCGACGCGGATGTCCAGCTGCACCAGTTCGCCCAGCGCACGCTGCAGCATGTCATGCATGTCCAGCAGGCGGTCGTTGAGGTTGGCGGCCTGGCTGTGCAAGGGCTGGCGGCGGGCGAATGCCAGCAGGCGCTGGGTCAGGCTGGCGGCGCGGCCTACGCCCTTGAGGGCATTGTCCAGCGCACGGCCGACCATCGCCCCGGGCTCGCCGGCACGCTCGCTGAGCAGCATGGCGTGCTCGACGTTGCCGGAGATGACGGTGAGGATGTTGTTGAAATCGTGGGCGGTGCCGCCGGTGAGCTGGCCCACCGCCTCGATCTTCTGTGCCTGCCGCAGCGCGTGCTCGGCCTGCAGCCGGGCGGTGGTTTCCACCGCCTCGGAAACCACGGCGGTGACCGCGCCCTCGGCATCCAGCAGCGGGCGGAACGAAAAATCGAAGCTGCGCCGGCCGGTCGGCAACTCCAGGTCGAGCGCATGCAGCGAACTGTGCCCCTTGGCGGCATCGGCAATGGCGCGGTCAACGGTCGCGCCGACGTCATCGGTGCCGGCGAACCAGGGCGACTGCCCGAAACGCAGGCCCATCACCTCGGGCTTGTCGGCCAGCACCGCGGCCAACGAGGCGATGTTGGCATCCACCACCTGGCCCGCGAGGTCCAGCAGCACCTGGTGCTGGAAACTGGATTCAAAGATCGCCTGCAGCCGTCGCTTGCTGGCCCGCAGCTCGGTGGTGCGCGCCTGTACCTGCCGTTCAAGCAACTGATTGTCCTCGCGCAGCGCCAGTTCGGCCTGCTTCAGCCCGGAAACGTCGCTGCCCAGGCAGATGTAACCCACCACCTCTCCATCGGCGCCACGCTCGGGCACGCAGTCCATCTGCACGAATCGTGACTCGCCACTGCGGTGCGCCAGCTCCACCTGGAAGCTGCTGCGCTCGCCCCGCAGCACCTGCTGCAGGCTGGGCAGGGCGTGCTCGAACGCGGAAATGCCACTGACATCACGCGCGCTACGGCCCAGCAGTTCAGCCAGGCTGATGCCGTGCCAGTCCAGGAACGCCTTGTTGGCAAAGCGGTAGCGGTGCTCCTTGTCGAGCTGGGCGATCAACGCCGGCACGGCGTCGGTCACCTGCTGCAACTGGGCCTGGCTGTCGTTCAGCGCGGCCTGTGCATCGGCCAGCTGGGTGCGTTCGCGGGCTTCCTGCTGTGCCCGCCGGATGGCATCCGGCAAGCGCTGCAGCCGCTGCTTGACCACGTAGTCGCGTGCGCCGCGGGTCAGCGCCTGCACCGCCAGCTCTTCGGTAAGCGTGCCGGAGACGAAGATGAAGGGTGTGTGCGGAATCCGCTCGCGTGCGAGCGCGAGCGCCGCGTCGCCATCGAAGCCTGGCAGCACGTGGTCGGCCAGGATCACGTCGAACCCGCGTTGGTCGATCGCCTCGATGAAGGTGTTGCGTGACCACACCCGCTCGACCTCGAAATCCAGGCCGGCGCGTTGCAGTTGTGCGGTGATCAGCTCCGCATCAAGCGCACTGTCCTCCAGCATGAGGATGCGCAGGCGCTCGCTGCGGCGCGATCCATCATGCATTGTGCTGCCCCGATCCATTGGGGCGATGGGGCGGCGGCTGATTGGTGATGCCCCAGAACATGCCCAGCCCCTGGATGGCATCGAAGAATTCCTTGAAATCGACCGGCTTGACCACGAAAGCATTCACGCCCAGTTCGTAGCTGCGCACCAGATCCTGTTCCTCGCGCGAGGAAGTCAGCATCACCACCGGCGTACTGCTCAGCTGCGCGTCACCGCGCACCTGCTCCAGCACCTCCAGGCCGTTCACCTTGGGCAGTTTCAGGTCCAGCAGCACCACCACCGGGCCACCGTGGTTGGCGCCGGCGAACTTGCCTTCGCAGCGCAGGTAGTCCAGCGCTTCGGCGCCGTCGCGTACATGGATGACATCGTTCAGCAGCTGGCAGCGCGACAGCGCGGCCAGTGTCAGCTCGGCATCCTTGGGGCTGTCCTCGACGAGGAGGATCGGCCGCAGGTCCCTCATGGGTGATCTCCTGTGGAACGGGGTAAGGTGAAGTGGATCGTGGCGCCCTTGCCGGGCTCACCCTCGGCCCAGGTCCTGCCGCCGTGGCGGCTGACGATACGGCGTACATTGGCCAGGCCGATGCCTGTGCCTTCGAATTCCTCGACGTGATGCAGGCGCTGGAACACGCCGAACAGCTTGTCGACATAGCGCATGTCGAAGCCGCAGCCGTTGTCGCGCACGAAGAAGTGGTCCTCCTCCTCGCTGCGCTCATGGCCGACCTCGATCACCGCATGCTCGCGCTCGCGGGTGAACTTGACCGCGTTGGAGAGCAGGTTCTGCCAGACCAGGCGCATCATCGTCGGATCGGCGTGCACCTCCGGCAGCGGCGCCAGCGTCCATTGCACGTCGCGGCCGGCGTAGTCCAATGCCAGGCTCCTGCGCACGTCCTCGGCAAGCGCGGCCATGTCCAGCCGCACCCGGCCAAGGGTGGAGCGCCCCATCTGCGAGAAGCTCAGCAGATCGTCCACCAGTGTACCGGCCGACTTGGCCGATTCCACGATGGTGTCGAGGAAGCGACGTTCGGTATCGTTGAGGCGTTCACCGGCCGAGCTGCCCAGCAGCTCCGAATAGCCGACGATGTGGCGGAAGGGCGCGCGCAGGTCATGGCTGACCGAGTACGAGAAGGCTTCCAGCTCCTTGTTGCTGCGCATCAGCTGTTCGTTCAGCTCGGCCATTTCCTCGGCCTTGCGCAGCACGATGTCGACGATGGCGGTGCGCATCTCGTGCGCGGCATCGCGGTCGGCGTCATTCCACGGCAGGCTGCGCTGCTGCACGGTTTCCTTCCAGGCCTCGAAGGAGCTGCGCGGGGACAGCACCACGTCCGGCGCGGCGGTCTTGCGCGGGTCGCCGCCCCAGCGCACGGTGCGCACCACCTCGGGGCGGAACCACATCAGGTAGCTGTCATGCAGCTGCGAGATGGACACCGCCAGCACGCCGCTGGCCACGTCGGCCAGGCGCACGCCGGGCGACCAGTCACCGGCCAGATGGTCGGTGCAGTACGTTTCCTGCCCGGCCTGCTGTGCGGCCAGCCAATCGGTGAGGGCCAGCACGTCGGTCGCGGGCGGGCACACGCCCACGCGCATGCAGTCGCCCTTGTGCACGATGGCCGCGCCAGCGGCGCCGGTCAGCGACAGCAGGCTGGTTTCGTCGTGGCGCAGTGCGGCCATGAAATCCTCGTCGCCGGCCATGCGGGCCAGCAGCTTGACCAGCACCGAGCGGCGCGCCACGCGCTCTTCAATGGCCCGCGCACGTTCCTTCAGGGCAATCTGCAGCGACAGGATCTGGCCCATGAACTCGCACGCAGTGCGCACGTGGTAGGGCAGCCGGCGTGGATGCACCGTGTGGCAGGACACCAGGCCCCACAGCTGGCCTTCGTGCACCAGCGACACCGACATCGATGCACCGGTGCCCATGTTGCGCATGTACTGCATGTGCACCGGCGAAACGCTGCGCAACACCGCCAGGCTGAGGTCGGTAGGCGGTGCGTCGCGATGGTCCTCGGCGCGCATCAGTGGGGCAGGGGTGTAGTTGTTGTCTGCGATCAGCCGTACCCGGTTGCGGCGATACAGCTCGCGGGCCTGGGCCGGAATGTCCGACTCGGGGAAACGCAGGTCCAGGTAGGACGGCAACAGGCCGTTGCCATCCTCGGCCACCACGATGCCGTTCCAGCCGGGGTCGAACTGATAGACCAGGGTGCGATCGAAGCCGGTGAGCCGGCGCATGTGTTCGGCGGCCAGCTGGCACAGGTCTTCCACCGTGGTGGCCGACTCGATGGCGGTCATCAGCTCTCGGATGGCCGGGTAGAGCTCCTCCAGCGAGCCCGGCTGGCCGGGAACGGGCGACTCCAGCTCGACCAGCAGGTCGGTGGCGGAGCGGTGCACCAGCAGTTGATGCCGGCCGTGGCCGTCCAGGTGCACGGCGCCGACGTGGGCGCTGCTGCCAACCGCGGCCTGCTGGAACAACGCCTCGAACGGCGCCAGCACGCCGCCCAGCACCTCGCTGACGTGCTGCATCAGCGGCTCGCCGAACTGCTGCAGCAGCCTGGGCTGGCTGATGGCGCGCTCGCGCACCCGCAGTGACTGCGGCTCCAGTACCAGAAGCACACCGTACGGCTGGATTGCGCCCGGCGTATGAATCGGTTCGCGTGCACAACGGGACAGCGCAACGTCGTGCTTGGACTCAACGGAAGGCATCAAAGGCGGCACTCATGATTCATGGATGACGGGAACATCCCAGATGGGGACAACCCAGCACTGCATCCGGTATCCGGTGATGGTGAAGCAAAAGCGTGCATTCGCATACCACTTCGTAAGCGTGAAGAGCCTTTCATTGAAAACTGAATTCTTCATTTTCGCCGTGCGGCGGGCACTTTCACGTTTCGCAGAAGGTACATGCGCGCTGCACGCTCGCTGCACACGGGGTTGCCTACCGTAGGCCAACCTCCTTGAGCCACCACGACCGTGAACCTGCAGACCCTGCCTTCCATGCCGTATCGCATGCTGCCCGACAGCTGCCAGTTCGAACTGCTGGACGTGGATGCGCTGCAGGACCCGGCCAGTGGCCGCCTGCTGCACCTGTACTCGCTGGTCGCCCGCTGCCTGTCGTGCGAAACCGTGTTCAAGGCCGAGGAAGGGCAGGGACTGGTGAGCCATTCCGCATCACGGGTGGTGCGTTGCCCTGCCGGCTGCGGCCAGCAGGCATTCAAGCCGTCGTTGTTGCGTGCCTGGCAGCCGCAGGTGGCCGCACAGGCGTGAGGGCTCTGATGGGTGCTTCACAATACCCCGGGGTTGGCGCGCCACACGGCGAAATTGAGCGCCGAGGCGAACGAGATCCAGGCAAGGTAGGGCAGCAACAGTACTGCGGCGGCCCGCTGGATGCGCAGGAAGCCAAGGATCGTCGCGCACACCAGCACGATCAGTACAAGGATGTCAGCGAAGGCAAGTGCGCCCAGCTTCCAGCCGAAGAACAGCCAGCTCCACAAGGCGTTGACCGCGAGCTGCACTAGATAGAGTGTCAGCGCCGGACGCGCACCGCGCCAACTGCGCTCCCGCCAGACCAGCCAGGCGGCAACCGCCATCATCGCGTAGAGCAGGGTCCAGACCGGCCCAAATACACCGGCAGGCGGTGCCCAGGCCGGCAGGGTGAGGCTGGCGTAGAAGCTGGCAGCGGACGTGGAGGCCCACGCGCCCATTGCAGCCGCCGCAAAGGTAACCGCGACCCATCCCAGAAGACCCAGTGCCTGTGAACTCCGCTTCATTGCGTACAACTCCATGATGCCTATGCCCCCTCATACGAACGGAGGCGGCAAATGGATGCAGGCCGGCGGCGATCAGTCTGAAGTGCCCGCGGCGCTCCCGTCCTGGCTTGAAGGCAGCAGGGAAGGGCGCTGGTCGAACCATTCGCGCGCCTTGGCCAGGTGCCACTGGCGCTGGTCGCCATCGAGCTCGATACCAGCACCCAGCAGCCCCCAGCGCAGATACAGGTCGCCACGCTTGCGCTGCTCCAGCAGATCCAGACGTGCGCGCACCGAGAGGCGATCATTCTCGGCCTGCAGACCGTCGATGATCAGGTGACCCGGCCGCCAGCGCAGCCTGGCCTGCGCATCGACCTGGCCGGAATCCAGCAGCGACAGGGTCCAGCGCGGGTAGTCGGTGCGCGAGGCGAACACCGCCAGCAGGGGGCGCGCATCGCTCAGGGTCAGGTCGGTGGTGGCGTCCACCTGGAACGGGGACTGCGCGTCGATGCGGCCCCGCTTGAACGCAGCACGGCCTTTCCATGCGGCGCTGGACTCTGTGCCGGCCACCTGCACGTTGCGCAGTTCGACGGTGGTACCGGACAGGTCGAAGTGGCGCTGGTTGAAATCGCCGCGGCGCAGGGTTGCGTTCACGTCCACATCGCCGCCCATGTCCAGGCCTGCGACCTTGGCGCTGGCGTTGCGACCCAGCAGGCGCGCCGTGCCATGGCCGACGCGGCCATCGGTGTCGAGCGTGGCATCGCCACTGAGGCTGCCAGTGCCACGCAACAGCCGCAGCTGCGACGACCCCAGGTAGCGGTTGTAGGCGGCCAGGTCTGGAATGGTGGCTTCGCTGAAACGCAGCCGGGCACGTACACCCTTGCGCAGTTCCTGCAGGCGGCCGTCGCCGGTCAGGTCCACGGCCAGATCGCGACCATCGAACAGGCGCACGTCCTTGGCATCGCTGGGGCGTGCACTGAAACGGGGCAGCCGGATCGCCAGCTGTGCCTGATTGGGCGTGCCGGCCTTCAATTCGCCATGCGCGCTGGCGGTGCCGGCCAGGCGCACGCCGGCAACTTCGGCCACGGCGGCCGCTGAGGGAATGTCCACGGTGCTGCCTTCGATCAGCTCGCCATGGCGCAGGCGCAGGTCGGCCTTCAGTGTGCCGCCGCCATCCAGCTGCAGCCACGGCTTGCGCACGAACAGCGCAGGGATCCAGTTGAGCGAGGTGAAGGTCCATTCGCCGCGCACGGTGCCGGAACTGCGCTCCAGCAGCTGCGCTGGAGCCTGGAACGGGATGTCGCGCCCGGTGATGTGGATGTCCGCATCGACTTCGCTGCCCGAGCCCGGCCGAGGCGGCAGGCGCGCCTGCAGGCGCAGGTCGTTGGCCACGTTGAGCTGCAGGGCGAGCAGGCCACGATCAGGCGCGCCATCGCCCAGATAGAGCGGAACCTGCCAGAGCGCACGGTCGCCGGGTTGCAGCTGGCCGTCGATCAGGTGGGCCGCCAGCTGCAGGCGACCGGGCACCGGCGCGCTGGAAATGCGCGGCTGCTGTGCATCGGTGTCCATGCGCAGGCCCTGGCTGCGTGCATCCACGTCCAGCTGGGCATGCAGGATCTTCAGCTTGGCCAACCCGGGCGCCTGGTCGCGGTAGTGGCGTGGATAACTGAAGCGCGCGGTCAGGTTCATGTCGCCCAGCAGCTGCACACCGTCAAAGCTGGTGTCCGCATCGCGGAACGAGACCTCCGAATCGAACAGTTCGGACGGGCCACCGCGCAGCTGCTTGAGGAACCCGACCGTGCCCTGGCCCTTGCCGATGATCAACAGCTTGCCGAACCGAGCGCTGCGGATGCTGTCGCTGTGGATGGCATCGAAGCGCAGGGTCCAGCCCTGGTCGCTGCGCGGCGGTGGCGGAATGGCGTCCTCGACCCGGCTGATCTCGGCGGAGACCCCGGTGGCCTGCAGCCGGGGCACCCGGACCTCCCGCTTGAACAGGGGAAACACCGCCAACCGGGCGCTGGCGCGCTCGGCGTGCAGCACGTAGACGGTGTGGTTCACGTGGCCGCGCATGTGCACGTTCCAGGCAATGACGTGGCCCGGCAGCAGCGTGATGGCCGGGCCGGTGGTCATCACGAACTTGTGCGGCTTGCGGTTGGTGACCTGATCGAAGAGCGGCGTGTTGAGGAAGATGTTGCCGGCCAGCAGGTAGAGCGCGTAGATGCCCAGCAGGACATAGCCCGCGACGCGCCATCGGCGAAAACGGTGCGGGATGCGCGCGGAAGTAGGGGGCATGTACTGCTCTGCAGGCCGGAATTTCGTCAACTATTGCGGAACCGATGGCGGCGGTACGTGAAGCAGCCGCGGCCACGTGGTTTGTTTCTGCTAGTGTCCGCCTTGGCCACTACTCCGATCCGCGAGGAATCGCATGGAAATCCGGGCTGCCACCGCAGGTGACTTCGACGCCATGTGGGCCATCTTCAGGGCCGCCATCGCGACCGAGGATGCGCTGCCGTTCGCCGGCACCTTCGAGGCCAGCACCTTCCAGAGCCACTGGTTTGGATTGCAGCCGGCTTATGTGGCACTTCTGCAAGACCGCGTAGTCGGGATGTACAGGATGGGCGCCAACTTCCCCGATCTGGGGGCGCACGTGGCCAGCGCCACCTACGTGGTCGATCCCACACTGCAGGGGCGCGGAATTGGGCGGGCGCTGGTGGAACACAGCCTGGACCGGGCGAGGGCGGAAGGCTTCCTGGCCATGCAGTTCAACTACGTGGTCAGTACCAACACGCCGGCCGTCGCGCTGTACCGGAAGCTGGGGTTTGCGGTGGTCGGAACGCTACCGGAGGCATTCCGGCATCGAACGCTGGGGTTGGTGGACGTGTTTGTGATGCACCGGTTTCTGTAGTGGCCTGGAGTAGAGCGAGCGTGATCTTGCGAACATCCTGCGTCTTCGTACTCTGCACTTTCATGGGCGCCTGTGCCCTGCAGCCAAAGAGCACGCCACCGCAGGTCTCATCCGCAGGTTACACATCGGTCAGCTCGACCCTTCTGGCAGGCTGGATCTACCTGCGCAGTGAGAGCTATCTACCTGGATCGAATCTGGCGTCCGGCACCCCTGAGATCAAGGTATGCGAGTCTGTCGCACACAGGATCCAACTTGAGATCTACCCGGGCGTCGAGCCAGATGTTGAAAGAACCTGCCGGAACATAGACACCTCCGCCACCGAAGCGGAGCGATGGTTCCCCAAGCGCAGCATCCGCTATTCGGTCATCATCGTGCCTGAGGGGCAATCCATTTCCGTGAGCAGGTGGAGTTTCGGATATCGATCGGCGCACCTTGCGTTGGCTGTGGCGGCATTCGGTAACCAAGAAAGACGAGAGGGAAATCTTGTTGATCTAGTGGCGCATGAGACCTTTCATATTCTCGGTCGAATTGCCGGGGATGCCCGTGGGCAGGATGAGTACCATGCCTACTACGCGGGCTCGTGCGCTCAGCTCGCGGTTCTTGGATCGATTCCCGAATCCGCCTTGCCAGGAGCCCCGCTTCAAGGGGGCGTGGATGAACCAACGCGGGCATCTTCAGATTCGGCGTATCGGGTGAGGCGTGAAGCCTTGCTGCTGTCCCGCGATGGATCGATCAAGGCGGGCGACGATGGCGGCAGAGCACTTGCTCTGCGCTGCATCGAGTTGCAGAAGGTGACAGCGCGGCCGGCGAAGGCGGATGTTCGGCCTGATTTCGATTGGGTCCCGAACGGAGCGACGCAGACCATCCACTGGTTGACGCCGATCCTGCCCCGGGCATCAACTCCGTTTACAACAGCATGTCTTCTTTGAGCTGGAGCGGTAATCGCTAGAGCGAGGGTACCGTGATCCTCTGCAGATCCAGCTTGGCCCTGAGCGCATAGTGCTTGCGGGTGACCGGCACGGTGCAGGTCAGCCTTGGATCCAGGTAATCCTTGAACATCGGCGGTCGCGAAGCGCCCAGATAGAACTGCCGATCCTGCTTGACCGCGGCTGGCAATAGTACGTCGGACAGATCGCTGTCGGACGCATCGGTCACCAGGCAGGGTGCATGGCGGAAGCCGAGCCTGCGCAGCAGGTACAGCCGGTGCGAGCCATTGGTCAGGATGATCCGGCGGCCAATGCGCGTTGCGCTGATGAGGTTGTCGCTGAAACCGAGATAGATGACAAGGGCGTGGCTGGCCGCGCCGAACGGCTCGTAATCGGCGATGCTGCGAGGGTCGATCGCCGCCACGTCCAGAAACCTCAGGTCGTTGGACGCAGAGGCGAATGTGTAGCTGCCATCGGACTGGGTAAAGCGCACATCCGGATGTGCATGGCGTCCACTTCGGGCCACCAGCTCCATGATCTCCCGTGCATCGGGTGACGCGGCCGTGGCCGCCGCCAGCTGATCGATGTGGCGCAGGTTGATGCACTCCTGGAAGACCACCAGCCGGTCGATTTCCACCATCTGCCAGCAGCGGGGCACCACGCTCGTCATGCGGTGCATCGAGGGCTGGCGGAGGGCCTGCTCCGCCAATGGCTGCATCTCTTCGGGCAGGGCAAGGGCGTCCATGGCGTCGGCGGCGCCTGCTTCGTCCTGATGAAGACGACGCACCAGGGCGCGGGCGTTTCGCCATTCCTCCACCAGCGTCGCTTCATCAAAGCGTCCTGGCGGGCAACGCTCCCTGACGAAGCGGATGAATTTCGGCAGCGGAAACAGGCCCTTCAGCAAAAGGGTGGGATCAAGGCCATCGTCATTGATGTCGGTGGGCATCCATCTCGCTCTCGTGGGAGTCGCTGCAGCGACGTCCAAACTGGTCGGCCGTCACACAAAAATAATATGTTATATCGTAACATTTATATGCCTTGGCGGCAATCGTGCTGAACAACGCAGGGCGACGCCGGCTTGGCCGCTGTGCATCCACTGCATTGCGTGGGTGCACCCACTAACTAGAGGAGATGTTCATGAACGAACTGATTGAGCTGGGCGTAGTGGCTGGAGAGCAGAATCACGAAGATCAGGGTGAACTGATCGAGCTGGGCTCGGTGGTTTCCGAAACGAAGGCGCACAACCACGGCACGTTGTGGGATGGCGTCTTCCCGACCACCTCGCCCTGATCCATCGCACCATGCATGACCTGCGGTGCATGCCCCTGCATGCACCGCTCTGATGCCTGCAGCAGCATGAGATCACGCTCGCGATGCACCAGCCTGAAGCTCCATACTTCCTTTCGAAGCACGCGCATGTCTGCGTGACCGGTGACGCGATGGTCATTCTTGACCAGGCCTCCGGCAGCTATCTTTCCATCGATCGGCGCTGGGCGGCGGGGCTTGGCGGGCTGGTGCAGGACTGGCCCCTGGCCTCCGACGGAGTGCCGAGGCCGAGGATGCTCCAGTCGCTGATTGATCGGCGCCTGATCACCCAGGATCCGCTGCGCGGAAAATCCGCAGCAAGCGCCGCAATCGCGTTGCCCCGGCACTGGGTGCGCGAGGGCGAGTCCCGGGGATGTCCACCGATCACGGCCCGCGATGTGCGCCGCTTCCTGGCTTCCGTCACGCGTGCGGCATGCAGCAGGATGTTCCTGCCTTTCAGCTACACGGTTTCGGCAGCGCGCCGGCGTGGTCAGGCATCCACGCCGGGCGAGGTGGACCTGCAGCAGCTGGCCCTCCTGGTTCGGGTATTCGATTGGCTGCGACCGATCGCCTTCAGGAAGACCGATGAGTGCTTCCTGTACTGCCTGGCCATGCGCGAGTTCCTGGGGTCGTACGGCATCGTTCCCGTCTGGGTGTTCGCGGTGCGGACCCAGCCGTTTGCGGCGCATTGCTGGTTGCAGCACGGCGACCGTGTCCTGACCGACATCCCTTTCAACCTGCGCCGGATGACGCCCATCCTGGTGCTGCAGCCGGCCTGATCCATGTACCGATATGTCGCTGTGTTCTGGAACGATCATTCCGAATCTGCCCGTGCGCAGGCCCTGCAGGCCATGGAGCGGATCGAGGTGGGTCGCCCCGGAATCGCATGCGTGTTGAAGGGCAGCGGCGGTGCCATCTATGCCCAGACTGACAACCCTGGCTACTTCGAGTACAGGCGGTCCGGCCCGCTGGTGGTACTCGGCAAGCTGTTCCACAAGGTGTTCGGCGCCGATACCGTTCCCGCCCAGGCAGTTCCCGATGCTGCCGCGGGCACGACCGCCTGCAGTACGCAGGGCAGGAGCCTGGTGGAGCAGTACTGGGGGCGCTACGTGGCCTTGGGCTACCAGCCGGATACCGCCAGCTGGTTCGTGCTGCGCGACCCGACGGCGGAGATTCCGTGCTACATGACCACGGCCGATCAGCTGACGGTGGTCTTTTCGAACATGGAAGACTGCCTGCTGCTGGGATTGGGTGACTTCAACGTCGACTGGTCGTTCCTGTCCTATTCGCTGCTGTTCCCGTTCCGTGATGGCCTTCAGACAGGATTCGAGGAGGTCGTCGCCCTGGAGGCGGGCGAGGCGGTGACGTTCCGCGATGGCCAGCCGGTTGGCCGGCACTATCAATGGGACGTGGTGCGGCAGGCCAGTGAAGCGCCCATCGAAGATCTGGAGGAGGCCGTGCAGCTGGCACGCGCAACGTTGCTGGGCTGCATCGGTGCGCTGGCGAGCCAGCATCGATGCATCCAGCTTCAGCTGTCCGGCGGGCTGGACTCCTCCATAGTCCTCGCCGGCCTGCTGCATGCGCCCTCCGCACCGGAAGTGAAGTGCATCCATCACTACGATGCCGGCATTGGTGCCGATGAGCGCATGTTCGCGCGCATGGCCATTGCCGGTGCCCGTGAATCCTCGGGGCGAAGCTGCGAGTTCGTCCAGTACCAGCGCCAGCCGCACTGCTCGCTGGAAGAAATCATGGACTTCCCGCGAACCGCTCGTCCTGCACATTGCTCGGGCTACCTGCTGCATCGGCGCGACGTGGATTTCGACGCAGATACGGTGCAGTTCACCGGTGTCGGCGGCGATGCGGTCTTCCTGCGCTTCAAAGGCAATGCCGCTGCCATCGATTACGCGTGGCGGCGGGGGATCGACCGCGACTTCTTCCGTGTTGCGTTCGAAACCGCGCAGTCGGGCGATTCGTTGTACGGGGTATTCAAGGATGCCTTCGTCCATGGCGTGCTGAAGAGGCCAGGCAGCATCAATGGCCGCTGGGGCAACCCGTGCGAATGGGTGAAGGTGGATGCTTCTGAACAGGATGGCACGCCGCCTGCCTGGTTGCGGCATGCACGAGCACAGGGGCACAGGCTCTCCCCGCACAAGCTGGCTCACATCGGGCGCATGATCTTCCCGACCAGCGTGCTCGATCCGTTCGAGGGCGCAGGGCGCTGGCACGGGGTGTCACCGCTCAGCGCACAGCCTGTGGTCGAACTCTTTGCCCGTCTGCCGCTGCACCTGCTGATGGCCGACGCGGAGGACAGGACGATCGCGCGTCGTGCACTGCAGGGCCTGCTGCCGCAGGCCCTGCTCTCGCGCAAGGTGAAGTGCTACCTGGACGATCACTCGGTCGCCGTCACCCAGCGGCATCAGCAGTTCATCAGGGGCCTGCTGGTGGACGGCCTGCTGGCGCGGCGCGGCTACATCGACAGCGCATCGGCCGACGCGGGTATCCGCCGGGTCAGCCCGGATCACTCATCCCAGGTGCTGGGTATCTTCGGCCCCCAGGTCAACATCGAAGCCTGGCTCAGGCGTTGGATGGGCCGACCCGGCGTGCCTGCGGTCGGCGTGGCCTAGGCGCTCCGGCTCATTTCCTCAAGGTAGAGGCTCTCAAGATCATTGGCGGTGATCGTGCTGGCATCCAGCGTCCTGCGCAGCCTGCCGGCCTGCATCAGTCCGATGGTTGTCGCCACTTCGCGGGCACGGAACAGATCGTGGGTGGCCATCAGGATCGCCGTGCCGCGGTCGCGCTGGCGCACGATCAACTCGTGGAACTCGGCCGAAGCAGTCGGGTCCAGGCCGGACGTCGGCTCATCAAGGAGCAATGCCCCGGCTTCCTTGATGATGGCCAGCGCGATGCCCACCTTCTGGCGCATGCCCTTGGAGTAGAACCCGACGCGCCGCCCGAATGCCTCCGGCGCCAGCCCGGCGGACCTGAGCGCGTCCTTCAGCCGTGCGGGCGAGCGTTGCTCCACCGCAGCCAGCCGCGCGAAGTAATCCAGGTTTTCATAGCCGGTCAGCTCGTCATACAGCGCCACGTTCTCCGGGATGTACAACAGGCGCCGGCGCACCTGCTGTGGCCGCTGCCAGGCACTGAGCCCATCAACCTCGGCGGATCCGGAGGTAGGTTCAAGGAAGCCCAGGAACAGCTTGATGGTTGTCGACTTGCCGGCCCCGTTCGCGCCCAGCAGGCAGAAGATCTCGCCGGGGCGCACCGTGAAGCTCACATCATCCAGCGCCCGATGCGTGCCGTGTTCCTTGACCAGATGCGTTGCAGTCAGCATGTGTGATGTACCTCAGGGAGTGCCCAGCCGACGCCGCAGCAACCCGGCCGCGATCAGCAGTAGCAGGGTGGCCACGGCCAGTGCGGCCAGGTCGATCAGTACACCGCGTTGCAGGGCACCCGCTGTTTCCTGGAATTCGAAACGGGGCAGGGCGTCATACTCGGCCAGCGTCTGTGGCATGTCACGGTCCAGATAGTCCTTGTGCAGTTGCCGACGTGCCTGCCAGTAGGCGAGAACCTGCTGCTGGAACGCCAGCGCACGGTCGGCGTCCGACCCGGCGAGGCGATCCAGTGCATCCTGCACCGCTACCGACGGCAGCAGCAGGCGCACCCGGTCGAGTGACTGGCGCCGCGCATCCTCTGCCTCTGCATGGGCGGCGATCAAGGGCGCGATGACCTGATCGGCCTGGACAAGATCGGCATAGACCACTCGTACGGCATCGGCAATGCGCGGCGCTGGCGAACGCGTGGCGGGTGGTTCTGCCGCGTGGCGCAGCTGCTGCTGGCGGGCAGTGTCGGCCAGCTGCGCCTTCAGCGCGGTGGCCAGCTGCATCTGTGAGGGCGGCGGAACCATCAGGTTCACCGCTGCCAGCATCAACGACGGGGCCATGACCACGATCAGCAGCCACAGTGCGCCGGCGGCGATGGCGGCCTCGGTGGTGCGCCGGGCGAAACAGCCGATAAGCACCGCCAGCGCCAGCCAGAAGCTGCCGTAGGCGAGCACGATCAGGGCAAGCACGGCCAGGCCCGAAGGGCTTGTTGCACCCGACCCAGCGGCAACGGCAACGACGATGGCCAGTGCAGGCAGCAGCACGATGGCGCCGCGGGCCGATGCCTTCACCGCGATCAGTCGCCCTGCCGCGATGGGCTGTGACAACACCAACGCTGTGATGCCGCGTTCGCGTTCGCGCGACCAGAGGTCGAAGGTGGCCGCCAGGATGACCAAGGGCAGCAGGAACACAACGACGAAGGCCAGGTCGAATCGGCCAGCGGCCTGCACGGCGGGATTGCCGATGTCGGACCACACATGCCTGAGCAGCTGGGTACGGTCACCCAGCGCAACCACGTCGGCGGTATAGGGGTAGGCTTCGGCCTGTCCAATCGACAATGCCGCCATCGGGGCGGGAGGGAGCACCGGCTGGACCCGGGGCAGTACCGACGGCGCCTTGCCAACGAACCCCCGGCTGCGCTCCCTGGCATCCTGTTCTTCCGCGTGGATCAAACCGATGGCAGCCTCGCGCTGCCCCACCCATGCACTGCCATTCCAGGCTGCATAGGCCGCCAGCACCACCAGCAGGCCAAGCAGCACTGGCAAGGCCCGGTCACGCAGCAGACGACGGATCTCATGCCCTGCGATCGACAGGCTGCTCATGGGGCACTCCCGAGATGCCGCGCTGACGTGAACACCAGCCCCAGCGCCAGCAGCATCCAGGCCAGCAGAATAGCGACGTTCACCAACTGTGCCGCGGCGATCTGGCCCAGCGACGGCTGCCGTGGGCTGTACACCACGGAGCGGGTAAGGGTCGCAATATCGGCCAGATGCTTGCTGCCGTTCACTGCCTTGTGCTGTTTCACTTCCAGGTTGAGTGCCTGGATCAGCCGGTAGCGATAGTCTTCGACGCCCCGCAGGAAGGCCAGATGTGCAGGAAAGTCGGTGCGGGCCAGTGCCCGTGACGCGGCCTGCAGCGCGAGGGTGGGGGACAACGCCGCGAAGGCGCGTTGCGTGGTTTCCTGCCGCTGGTAGGCGGAGTAGATGCGTTCGAAGTGGCGATTGTAAGTCTCGCTGGAATTCGCTTCAGCGAACTCCAGCGCCACACCGCGGAAATTGACCGGGAGATCGTCCACGTCGCTCACTTGGTAGCGTGCAAGCATCTCTGCTCTGAGCGCGTCCAGCCGCTTGTCCGCTGGGTCGTGGCCATCGGCGCCGTTCTCCGCGTCCTCGGTGACCGCCGCCCGGAACGCGGGTGCAGTAGGCGTGGGATCCAGCGATTCGGCCAGCGCGGGGGCCACCCGTGGCGCGAGCAGGGTGGCCACCACCCAGAAGCCGAGCAGCACCACCAGGGACGTGCGTGCTGCGCTGAAGCGCGCCGAGACGCCGATGGTGATGGCGCAGAACACCAGGAGATAGAGCGCGTACGCCGCGACCATCGCAACGAGCGCGATGATGTCGGCCGTGCCGAGGAGGTGTCCGCCCATGCCCGGAAGGCTGACCGCCAGCAGGGCGAGGACCAGCAGCAGCGACGCCGTCGCCAGCGCGATCAGCCGGCCACCGATCAGCACATGGGCCGATGCGCCACTGCCGAGCTCCTGGCGGAGGGTTTCGCGGGCAACATCGCCGGAGAGGCTGCCGAATCCGGCAAGGATGATCAGCAGGGGTGCCACGACCTGCAGCGTCCACGCTGCGGAAAAGCCATCGAAGCGGCTGAGCGCGGCGCCGGCGTCGATGGGGCGGTGCCGGGCCGGGTTCTGCGCATGGCCTTCAATGAACACCGACGTGCCAACGAAATCCGAGATGCCCGGGTCAAGCGCCGCCAGCGGCCGCACAGGTGCGGGAATGGCGCGGCCGACGTGCGCGGCGGCATGCGGATCGATCATGCCCTGGCTGTCCCACAGCCCCGCCTCCTGCTCCGCTACGATCTGGCGCTCCTGGGCCTGCTGGGCCAGCCGTGCTGCCCCCGTGGTAACCGACGCCCCCGCAAGCAGCAGCAGGGTCAGCGCGAGCCACAACAGGCGCCGCTCGCGCCACATCAGCTTCAGCTGGGTCGCGGCAACGGTCAGGGTCTGGCGCAGGGCCGATGCGGATCTGGAGAAGGCGGGGGAGGCATCGCTCATGGCGGGGCCCTACCAGCGATGGGTCAGCGTCATGGACAGGAAGCGGCCAAGCGCCGTTGCATTGGTCGGGTCGAAACCGGTGTTGATGCTGTTGACGATGAAGGGTGGGTTCCTGTCGAACAGGTTCTGCACGTTGAAGGCCAGCGAGGTGCCCTGTCCGGCGCCGGCAGAGTCGCTGAAGTCGTACTTGAGATTGAGGTCGACCGTTGTCCACGAGCTGACGTGGGGGTCGGTCCGGTTGGCGGGATCGCGATAGCTGTCCACGTAGTTCACGAACAGCCCGCCGGCGACCTGCCGGTGGCTCATGGCGAGGCCACCGCGCACCTTCAGGTCGACCGGAAAGTACACCGTGTTCACCGCGTCGACCTCGGGCGAGGTGGCGGTCACGCGGCGCTTGGAATCGATGATGTACTGGCCGGCAAGGTTCAACGCAAAGCGGGTCTGGCCGGCGTCGAAGTCGTAGGAGGCATTGAAATCGACGCCGCGTTGGGAAGTGAACGCGTTGTTGCGGAAGCGGTTGTCGAGGATGACCTCGCTGCTGGTTTCATCGGTACCTGGTGCCAGGGCATAAGGGCCTGCCCGCGATACGAACAGGCCCAGGCCGGAGGCGCCGAGCTGGCGCGCCTGCTGGATCTGCTGCGGCGTCGGGTTGACGGTCAGCAGGTCCGCATAGGGCGCGGTGGACTGCAGGAACAGCGACGGGAAGCTGCCACCGAAGCCGCTGCCGATCCGGTCGGCATACTCGATGTGATAGTAGTTCGCGTCAACCTTGAAGCCCGGCAGTGACGGGGGCGCGAACGAAAAGCCGCCGGTCCAGGTCTTGGCACGTTCAGGCCCCAGATCCGGGTTGCCGTTGGAGAGCATCATCAGCACCGTGCTTCCGCTGGCCGCGCTCGGGTTGGGTACCTTGGCCACCACCACGGTGTTGTTCAGCTGCATGTCCTGGTAGACCGGCGCACGATAGGAGCGGCCGTAGCTGGTGCGGAATGAAAGTCCTTCCATC
Source organism: Stenotrophomonas maltophilia group sp. Smal17 (assembly GCF_030237045.1). NCBI lineage: Bacteria > Pseudomonadati > Pseudomonadota > Gammaproteobacteria > Lysobacterales > Lysobacteraceae > Stenotrophomonas > Stenotrophomonas maltophilia group sp. Smal17. The sequence continues at coordinate 5,299 of NZ_JASJSU010000007.1, read as the reverse complement.
GCCTCCCACAGCAGGCCCAGCTTGGGATTGAGGGTGGATCCGAAATCGCTGTAGTCGTCGTAGCGTGCGGCCGCAGTCAGTGACAGGCGACGAACGCCAGGCGTGTCTGCGAGCAGCGGAACATTGAGCTCAGCAAAGGCGGAGCGGATCGTGCGCTGCAGATCCAGCGGCTTCTCAAGGCCGCGGTGGTCGAGCAGTTCATAGCCATCTCGGTGGTAGCCCGCACCGAATGCCGCGCGCACGCCGCCGGCCGGGAGATTGAACAGCTCGCCGTCGGCAATCACTTCCAGATAGCGCGATTCGGAATTCGTATCCGTCGGCGGTGCGGTGCTGACCGAACTGCCCGAGATGGTGGTTCTCTCGTAGGAGACATCGCTCCTGCCGAATCCGGAATTCAGGCGTGCCTGCCACTGGCGCGGAAGCTCGAGGGTAAGGCCGGCGAACACATCGAACTGCCGCGTATGCGGGAACAGGCGGGTTTCGTCGGCGGTTCCGGAAATGGTGGTGTCCATCTCGCGCCTGGCAAAGGAGCCGGTCAGGTTGAGCGTCAGCACATCGCTGAGCTCCTGCTCGCCATCCAGGTACAGGCTGTGCCGCTTCGATCCGGGATAAATGTCGTACGGCCTGACGGTAACGTTCCGGGAAAAATCCTTGTCGACCGCAGCGAGGTTGGCCTGCTTCAGGAACTCGTAGCTGGCCATCATATGGCCCCCCTCCCAGGACCAGCCGGCGGACTGTGATGCCTGGTACTCGTCCATGCTGCCGCGGGTGACGCTGCCATAGCGGAGCGAGGTCTCATAGCCGGTGAAATCCCGGCGCAGAACGATGTTGACCACACCGCCGACGGCGTCGGTGCCGTAGATGGCAGAGGCACCATCGGTAAGGATCTCCACGCGCTCGATGGCACTCAGCGGAATCAGCGAGATGTCGACGTACTGATAGCGGTTCGAGGAGGTCACACGGTGGCCGTTGATCAGCGTCAGCGTGGTGCCCGTTCCGAGGCCGCGCAGGTTGATGGCAGTGCCCTGGCCGAAGTTGTTGCCGGTGTCGCGGTCGACGCCGAGGTTGCCGACATTGGCGCCGTTGGCGCCGCCACCGAAGTTCTGCGGCAGCTTCTCGAAGAGCTGCTGCAACGAGGGCACCCCGCTTCGATCAATGGCCTCCCGGTCGATGACGATGACCGGGGAGGCACCGCCGCCAATGGCGTCGCGGATGTTGCTGCCAATGACCATCACCTTGTCCAGCGTGGCGGTGTCGGATCGCCGGTCGCCCTGGGTAGGGCTGGCGGGAGCGCCGGCGTCCTGCGCCATTGCCGGAGCGTTGAGCTGGAGTGCGGCGGCCAAGCTGGCGACCACCAGTGCCGCCGGCCTGGCGGTGGATGCGTTGTTCATGCCCCGGTCCATCGATCTCATCAGATGTTGGTCTGCGGCACGAGCCATCGCGCCTTCAATGGCGATGTTATAGCATATCATTCGAGATGCGCGACGCCTCTTGCGGTGGCGAGAGGCGAGGGCAGGCGCACCGCCACACGGGAGTTACTGCACCAATGCCTGACCGACGCTGATGAGAACGTTCGCGCTGCCACCGCCGGTCACCGAGATCCTTGCCGCGTACTGGAAGGCTGATCGCAGGCTGCTACTGTTGATCGCCGCTAGCGTCGTGCTTTCCAGCCTGGCCACGGTGGCAGCGCCGTATCTGTTCTCGCGCCTGATCGACCGCATCAGCGCGGAAGACCTGCGTGAACTGGCGGCATGGTTCCTGCTCTACGCGGTGATGCTCGGTGCCGCCAGCATCCTGCAGAACACCGTGCAGTACCTGTCGTTCCTCAGTGGCGAGAACCTGGGTTTCATCACCAGCACCCGCTATTTCGCGCGCCTGCTGAAGAAGACCCACAGCTTCTTCCTGGATTACAACGCAGCCGAATTGCAGGTGGCCGGCGAGAAGGGGCGCAATGCCCTGAAGATCGTGGTGCAGCTCGGCCTGGTGGTGTTCATTCCCAGTGCACTGCAGATCCTGCTGACCTTGGTGACATTGGGGGCGCTGATCAACCTGCAGGCGGTGGTCATCGTGCTGGGCTATGGTTCTGTTGCCATCACGCTTTCGGCCATCGCCACCCGCCGTGCGCGGATTCATCGTGAGTCGGCGGTCGAGGCAGGCCAGCAGAATGCCCGCTTCGTAGGCAATGCGATGAACGCTATGGAGACGCTGCGGCAGTTCGGTGGCAGCACTTGGATGATCCAGCGCTTCGAGCAGAAGGCCCAGCAGGTCCGCGACAGCTGGCGCGCGTACGTGCTCCAGCGGATCGGCTTCATCGCGCTGCTGGGCATCTGCCTGGCGGTCGAGTTCATCGTCACCTTCGCACTGCTGCTCCCGCGCTACCAGAGCGGCCACCTGAGCGTCGGCGATATCGTGCTGTTCAACCTGCTGTTGCTGCAGCTCAACATGCCCTTTGAAATGATCGCGCGCTCGATCGATGACGTCGCCCGTTCCTGGACCCTGCTGACGCCGTTGTCGGCGCTGTGGGCGGCACCCGAAGAACGGCAGGCCGAGAACGCCGGCCGATTCCACGGAGAATGCGGCCAGATCGAGTTCCAGCATGTCAGCCATCGTTACGGCAATGGCCGCGGCGTCCACGATGCGTCCTTCCACGCCGGGCGCGGTGGCATCAACTTCCTGATGGGGGAGACCGGGGCAGGGAAGTCGACGCTGTTCAAGCTGGCACTGAAGTCGATCGAGCCCCAGGCCGGCCGGATCTTGATAGATGGCACCGACCTGGCCCAGATCGAACGTGCCGCCTGGCATGCCGCCGTCGCGGTGGTTCCCCAGGATGTCATCCTCCTCAACGAGAGTTTGGCTGACAATATTCTGTTGGGGCGCCCCCGCGACGATGCCCGGTTGCGTCTCGCCACCCACAGAGCATCGATCCTGGCGTTGATCGACGCGCTGCCCGAGGGCTTTGAAACCACGGTGGGCGAGCGCGGGCTGAAACTCTCCGGCGGCGAACGGCAGCGCATCGCCATCGCGCGTGCGCTCTATGGCGATCCTGCGATCCTGCTTCTGGATGAAGCCAGTTCGGCGCTGGACGAGGCGACGGAGCGCGAGATCATTGCTTACATTCGCGAGTTGGCCAAGGAGGTGACTGTATTGGCCATCACCCATCGATGGAGCGTTGTGACCGCAGCCGATCAGGTCATCGACCTTGTGGGGGATCGAAACCAGACTTCGTCATGCTGAACTACGTTCACTGGAAAACCGACAACAAGGTCGGCAACGCGTAGGGGCCGGATTCCAGCAACACTGTGGGCGTGCGAGCGCAGGTTTCGTTCTGATCTGGCTCTCGATCTACAAAGCAGACGACGTCCGATCAAGGAAACGGAAAAGGGAAGAGGTCCAAATTCTCTGGGTACTTGTCAGCGAACACGAACTGACGCCACGCGCGGAATGCGGACTCTGTAGGGTTGTCCACGACTTTTGTAGCGGCATGGTGCGCAGCACTTATTTCCTCCGGAGTTGCTGACGCCGCTACCAACGTGGATGCGAGTCTGGCTATCCGCTGTGATCGCTCCATTGAGGAAATCTTCTCCGTGATCCTCTCCTCAAAAAGTTGGACAAAACAGCTTCTGTGCGTTGTAAGAAAATAGTTCCGCTTGGAAGCCCCGAACGAATTAAGAGCCCACATTGCCTTGGTGAGGGAGCGGGTCTTGCAGAACTCGATATAGAATTCCGTATAGTCATTCAGAAGAACGTCTTCTTCAATCTCCTCTGGCGGACCAACCAAAGCGAAGAAAGGAGCACGGGCGGTATTGAGAACAGTTCGTGCCATGTGACCACCTGAGCAGGCGGCGACAGTCACCACCAGCCACCCCGTCATCATGTCATTGATCTTGGCCAACGGTACCGAGAGATCGGGCCAATCGATCAAGTCGTCATTCGTAAGTTGGAGCCCGTTCTCGTTGCCGTGGGCTTCGATATGAAGTATTGGGTGATTTCCAGCAGCTGCTGACTGGAGTACATCATTCAAGCAGTCACTGAACTCCTTCAGGCTTTTCGGGGTGAGAAGCTTGACCTTAAGCTGCCTCGTGAGGGCTGCGTCGCTATTTTTTATCTTGCTGGACAAGAGGCTGCCTGTGGTCCGGTCACCCGGTCTCAGCGACTCAATAATCCATATCTCAGCCCCCATAACGCCCCCTTTTGATGTGGAGTCTCATCACTTATCGCGAGTACGTTACCAGCAGAGTAGGGCGCCGGTACAGGAGACATCGCATGGCCGGCGGCATTACCGAATCTGGTGTTCACGCCGCCGGCGATCAGTTGCTGGCCAAGTGCGAGTACCCGACCGTCGAGCAGATCCGGGCTCACTTGGGGGGACTCGCCGACCCTTATGACCCTCTGGCTGGTGACCTGGTGAAACCGACCATCAAGAGCTTGCTGAGTGAGCAGTTGGTGGCTGCCCAGCGTGATGCACTGAAGATCAGATCCGTTTGCAGATCTCATAGCTCGCCGAGCAACGGGACACCGGGCTTCGGAGAGCCGATCGAGCCGAGGCAGCGAGACAGCAATTTGGCGTGCGGCTCCCCGCGGCCCTGGAGACAGCAAAATCTGAGCGGGAAGGCTGGACCAAGTACGTCAGATCTGTCGAGAATCGGACGTGAAGCGGTGTTGGTAGCGCGCGGCCAGAGATGGAGGTACTCCTGGCGCAGCCAAGCAGGACATCCGAACGACACAGGGGCCTTGAGAAACAGCTGCGCCAAGAGATCGAAGCTGCCCAATCAGCGGACACCACGGCCAGGTGGCGGCCGGGCCAAGATGTTTGGAACATAATATACAAACAGCGGCCTTGCCCTGATCTACGTTATTGATTTCAATGGCTTTTGTGCGTGCGACGCCTGGCGCTGCGACCACTACCAGCACCAGCACTGCCGCCGCCGCGCTTAACCTGTCCAACACCGAGCGCCAGACCCTTCGCTGAGCGGGGGTCTCGGCCTGTTCCTCCATCACCCGCACGACGATTTCGCCGTCCATCCCGGCAAGGGCGGCCAGCGCAGATGCGTGCATTTCCGTGATCACTCCGCCTTTCCGCCACTTCGATACGGCGCTGGCAGTGACGCGCATTCTCTCTGCCAAAGCCCTGTCGGACGGGCGTTCGCACTTCTCGCGGGCCTTGTCTAGCAGTAGGTCGATGCTTCGCATGTGGAGTACCAGTTGACACGGGGATCAACTGTGAGTTTATATCGCTCCGCGTCAACTGTCAGTTGATGCCCCGCCACCGGCACCCCAAGGCCGCTGGCGGGTTCCCTTG
>NZ_JASJSU010000079.1:0-19348 GCF_030237045.1 Stenotrophomonas maltophilia group sp. Smal17 | reverse complement strand
GGTCGCGGCATCCATGCCGCTCACACCCCCGCAACCGGACCCACCCCGCCTTCGACAGATTCCTGCGATCTGTCGGAATGACATGGCTGCTCTTGGTGGGTGTCGACCTTGGTCGACACGGTAGATCCACGCCATGCGTGGATGGAAGCATGGCGGTATCGAGGAAGGAAGCGGCCCTAGATCTCCACCTGGGCGCCCAGTTCCACCAATCTGTTGCCCGGAATCCGGAAGAACCCCGTCGCCGGCGCGGCGTTGCGATGCATCAGCGCGAACAGCTTGTCGCGCCAGATCGGCATGCCGCGGTTGGCGGTGGCGACGATGGTCTCGCGGCTGGCGAAGAAGGTGGTGTCCATCGGGTCGAAGTAGATGCCACCGTGGTCGCACGAGCGCATCAGCGCCAGCGGCACGTCCGGGGTCTCCATGAAGCCGAAGCGCACGTAGACCCGGTAGAACTCATCGCCCACCGATTCGATCTTCAGCCGCTGCCCTTCCATCGCATACGGGATCGGCAGGGTTTCCACGTGCAGGAACACGTTGCGCTCGTGCAGCACCTTGTTGTGCTTGAGGTTGTGCATCAGCGCGTGCGGAGCCACGGTCGGGTCGGCGGTGAGGAACACCGCGGTGCCCGGCACGCGCACCGGCGGCGCCAGCATCAGGCCCGGCAGGAAGGTATCCAGGCGGATGCCGTCCTTGCGGATTTCATCGCGCAGCAGCTCGCGGCCACGGCGCCAGGTGCGCATCATGGTGAACAGGAAGATGCCCAGCACCACCGGGAACCAGGCGCCCTGCAGCAGCTTGGCGCCGTTGGCGATGACGAAGCCGAGGTCGATGATGAAGAACACCACGCACAGCGGCAGGATCCAGTTGCGCGCCTTCGGCCACAGCGAACGCGCCACCAGCGCCAGCAGCAGGGTATCGATCAGCATGGTGGCCGATACCGAGATGCCGTAGGCCACGGCCAGGTTCGACGAGCTGCGGAAGGCCAGCACCAGGCCGATCACCATCACCGCGATGCCCCAGTTGATGCCGGGGATGTAGATCTGGCCAATGGTGTCGTGCGAGGTGTGCTTGATGCGCATGCGCGGGATGTAACCCAGCTGCATGGCCTGGCGCGAGACCGAGAACGCACCGGTGATGACCGACTGCGAGGCGATCACCGCCGCCATCGTGGCCAGGATGATCATCGGGTACAGCGCCCACGGCGGTACTGCCTCGAAGAACGGGTTTTTCAGCGCCTCGGGGTGGTTGAGCACCAGTGCGCCCTGCCCCAGGTAGTTCAGCACCAGGCACGGCAGCACGAAGAAATACCAGGCGTGGCGGATCGGCTTGGCGCCGAAGTGGCCCATGTCGGCGTACAGCGCCTCGCCACCGGTCACCGCCAGCACCACCGCGCCCAGGATGAAGATGCCGTGCCAGCTGTGCTCCATGAAGAAGCGGATCGCCCACCACGGGTTGAAGGCCTTGAGCACTTCCGGCGCGTCTACGATGTTGTAGATGCCGATCGCGGCCAGCGAAATGAACCAGACCGAGGTGATCGGGCCGAACGCCTTGCCGATCTTCTCGGTGCCGAAGCGCTGCGCGGCGAACACCATCAGCAGTACCACCACCGTGATCGGCACGATGAAGGCATGCAGTCCGGGCGCGGCCACCTCCAGGCCTTCAACCGCACCCAGCACCGAGATCGCCGGGGTGATCACACCGTCGCCGAAGAACAGCGAGGCGCCGAAAATGCCGAGGATGCCGACCACATAGGCCGAGCGCGACCCGTTGCGCAATGTGCGCTGGGTCAACGCCATCAGCGCCATGATGCCGCCTTCGCCGTCGTTGTCGGCGCGCATGATGATGGTCACGTACTTCAGGGTGACCACGATGTTCAGCGCCCAGAACGCCAGCGACAGCACGCCCAGCACGGTGTCATGGTCGCTGTTGAGCCCGTAGTGCGGCGAGAACGCCTCCTTCAGGGTGTACAGCGGGCTGGTACCGATATCGCCGAAGACCACGCCGATCGCACCGATGATCAGCGCCATGCCTCCCGCGGGAGGGGCGTGACCGTGGCCACCGGGGGCGGCTGCGTGCGGGGTTTGACTGCTGGACATGGGACTCCTGGCGGGGCTCAGGCGGTTCGTTGGGGGAAAGGAAGGCGGCTCAGCGCAGCGCCGACTGCAGCGCCTTGCGGATCACGGTGGCCACTTCGTCGCCTTCATTGAAGGCATCACGCGCCATGCGCGCCGCTTCGGCCGGCTTGTAGCCCAGCTGCTGCAGGGCCACGGTGGCGTCGGACAACGGATCGGCCGGGGCCGGGCCACTGCCGGTGGGCAACGCGCCGCCCGCGCCGAACTGGGCGGCGCGGTCGCGCAGTTCCAGCACCATGCGCTCGGCGGTCTTCTTGCCGATGCCCGGAATGCGGGTCAGCGCGGTGATGTCACCGGCCTGGACCATGCGCGCGAACTCCTCGACGGTCACCCCGGACAGCACGGCCAGCGCGATCTTCGCGCCGATGCCGCTGACCTTCTGCACGTCGCGGAACAGGCGCCGCTCGCCCTCGCGCAGGAAGCCGTACAGCGAGACGCTGTCTTCCTTCTGCGAATAATGGGTATACAGGGTGACCTCGCGGCCGAGCTCGGGCAGGTCGTAGAAGGTGCTCATCGGCGCCTCCAGCTCGTAGCCCACCCCGTTCACGTCCACCACCAGCCACGGCGGCGCCTTGTAGGCGACGATGCCGCGCAGTCGACCGATCATTGCGTGCAGCTCCTCATTTGCGGCCCCACGCCTGGCGGGCGCTGAGCCCCAGGCGGTTGGCCGTTGCCCTTACGTGGGCATGGGTGATCGCCACCGCCAACGCGTCGGCCGCGTCGGCCTGCAGCTTGGTTTTCAGGTTGAGCATGAGCCCGACCATGTGTTGAACCTGTTGCTTTTCGGCGCCACCGCGACCGACCACCGCCAGCTTGATCTCGCTGGCAGCATATTCGTGCACCGGCAGGTCACGCAGTACCACCGCGGAAATCGCCGCGCCACGGGCCTGGCCCAGCTTCAGCGCCGAATCGGGGTTGCGGGCCATGAAGACCTTTTCGATGGCCACTTCGTTGGGCTGGTATTCCCGGCACAGGTCGGCCAGGCCCAGCACCAGCAGTTTCATGCGCTGCGGGAAGTCGTCGGCGCCCAGCAGCACCAGCGGCTGGTGGTGCACGTGGCTGACGCGGCCGGCGGCGTCGACATCGATGATGCCGACCCCGGTCCGCTGCGAACCGGGGTCGATGCCGAGGATGCGGGTCATGCCGCACTCCTGGCGGGACGGAACGGGAAGCGCTGGCAGGCGTATGGGCTCATGTCTGTCCGCGGTGACCGTTCAACGGCCCGCGCCCAGGCCGTCAGGACGGCTCAGGCGTAGGCGTCGGCGCCGAGTTCGGCGTTGGAGTACACGTCCTGCACGTCGTCCAGGTCTTCGAGCATGTCCAGCAGCTTCTTGACCTGCAGGGCGACTTCGCCCTCGACCTTGATGTCGTTGTCCGCGCGGAAGGTGATCTCGGCGTGGCCGGCGACATGACCGGCGGCGGTCATCGCGTCCTTGACCGCGTTGAACGCGTCAGGACTGGTGACCACGTCGATCGAGCCGTCGTCCGGGTAGACCACGATGTCATCGGCGCCGGCCTCAATGGCGGCTTCGGTGATGGCGTCCTCGTCGGCGCCCGGGGCGAAGCTGATGACGCCCAGGCGCTTGAACATGAAGGCCACCGAGCCTTCGGTGCCCATGTTGCCGCCGCACTTGCTGAACGCATGGCGGACATCGGCCACGGTGCGCACGCGGTTGTCGGTCAGGCAGTCCACGATGACGGCCACGCCGCCCGGGGCATAGCCCTCGTAGCGGATTTCCTCGTAGTCGACGCCTTCCAGCTCACCGGTGGCCTTCTTGATGGCGCGCTCGATCACGTCCTTGGACATGTTCACGGCCAGGCCCTTGTCCATCGCCACGCGCAGGCGCGGGTTGTTGTTGGGGTCGCCTCCACCGCCGCGCGCGGCTACGCCGATCTCGCGGATGATCTTGGTGAAAATCTTGCCGCGCTTCGCGTCGGACGCGTTCTTGCGGGCTTCGATGGAGGGGCCTCTACCCATGGGTGCTACCGTCTGGCTGCTTCAGGATCAAGGCGCGGATTCTACCTGATCGGGGGCTGCAACCGTGTCTAGGGGCGAAGGATGCCGCCGGGCATGGCCCGGCGAAGAGCGTGCGAACCAAGGTTCGCACCCACCAAGGTAGGACGGTTCGCACCCACCAAAGCAGGCCGAAGAGCGTGCGAACCAACGGTTCGCACCCACTCAATCATGCGGCAGCGGCGTCGCGGCTGTGGTCGAACTGGCCGTGGCGCAGGAAATACGCGGTCTGCCGTGCGGCATCGGGCGATACCACCAGGCCGCTGTGGCTGGTGCGCACCACGCAATGGTCGGAAAGGCCCGGCAGGCGGGTCTCGGCCAGCGCCACCGTGCCATCGGAGGCGTCGTCCATCGCGCCCAGCAGGCTGCCCAGCCCATGCGGCACCGAGCCGGCGATCAGGCCGACCTCGGCCTTGCCCTGCCAGTCCGGCAGGCCATCCAGCAGCAGCTCGCTGCTGCGCCCCAGCGCCAGGCCCCAGCCATGGTCGGACAGCGACCGCGCGGTGCCGCTGCCACGCAGCGGCGAGCCCAGGCAGACCACGCGCTGAACATCCAGCTGCGGCTGGCGGCGCAAGGCTTCCAGCGCCAGCAACCCACCCAGGCTGTGGCCGACCAGCGACAACGGCCCGGCGTCGGTCAGGCGCTCCAGCAGCTGCGGCACGGCCACGTCGGGGCCGCCGAACACCGAGGAATAACCGAAGGCGTGCACCTGGAAACCGCGCGCGCGCAGGCGCCAGGCCAGCGGCCCGACCCAGGCACGGGCATTCCAGATGCCATGCAGCAGCAATATGGGGGGAGTCATGCAAACAGCCTGGCGGTCAGCGGGGCAGGAACGTACGGTGATTGAACACGCGCGCGCAGCAAGCGGCGGTGAACGTCAGGCCACGCGCGGTGCGCGGCGCAGGATGAATTCAAGGTCGTGGGTGTCACCGACCGGGAACAGGTACTCGCCGGCCTTCTCGAACCCGTAGCGGGCGTAGAAGCGCTGCGCGCCGAAATTCTCCGACCACACGCCCAGCCACAGCGTGCGCGGGCCTTCGTGCTCCAGCCAGGCCAGCGCGGTTTCCAGCAGGCGGCTACCCCAGCCACAACTCTGCTGGGTCTTGATGAGATACAGGCGTTTGAGTTCGCCGTCACCGGGCTTCACCTCCGGGTGCGGCAGCCCACAGGGGCCGGCGGCGGCATGGCCGACCGCCTCCCCGTCCAGCTCCAGCAGCCACACCGCGTAATCCGGGTGGGCCAGGATCACGCGCTGGCGTTCGACCGCATAGGCCTCGTCGAGGAAGGCCTGCAGGTCCTGCGGCGGGTACAGATGGCCGAAGGTTTCGGTGAACGTGCGGGCGGCCAGCGCCGACAGGGTCGGCGCGTCGTCCACGGTGGCGCGGCGGATGGAATACATGCAGGAAGTTGACGTCAGGGCGAAGCGCGGGTCAAGCCTTTTCCGGCGCTTCCGCGGCTTCGTCTTCCTCGTCCTCTTCCTCGTATTCCTCTTCGTCCTCGTCCTCTTCTTCCTCGCCTTCCTCGTCCTCGTCGTACTCTTCCTCTTCGTCGTCCTCGTAATCCTCGACGCCGAAGTCTTCACCATCCCAACGGCCTTCGCCGTCGGCGACGAAGGTCAGGGCCATCGCCGCCGGGTTGGTACCGACGCGGACCAGCCAACCCCCGAACACGCGCGCACGCTCGGTGACCAGGTTGGCCTCGGAGCCTTCATTGCCCAGCTTTTCCCACTCCAGCGAAAACGCAAACTCGGTCATTGCCTGGATCTCCTGATCAGTTGGTCTTGGGGCGAACCTGGATGTGCACTTCGGCCAGCTGCGCGTCGACGATCGGCGACGGCGCGTCGGTCATCAGATCCTGTGCACCGGTGGTCTTCGGGAACGGGATGACGTCGCGGATCGACTCGGTGCCGGCCATCAGCGCGGCGATGCGGTCGATGCCGAAGGCGATGCCACCGTGCGGCGGCGCGCCGTAGTTCAGCGCGTCAAGCAGGAAGCCGAACTTGGCGCGGGCCTCTTCGGCGCCGATGCCGAGCAGTTCGAACACCGCGCTCTGCATGTCCGGACGGTGGATACGGATCGAACCGCCGCCGATTTCATTGCCGTTGAGCACCATGTCGTAGCCGCGCGAGACGGCGGTACGGGCGTTGGCGCGCAGGTCGGCGATGTCGTCCACGGCCGGTGCGGTGAAGGGGTGATGCAGGGCGACGTAACGCTGTTCTTCCTCGTCCCACTCGAACATCGGGAAGTCGGTGACCCACAGCGGTGCCCAGCCGTCGGCGACCAGGCCGAAGTCCTTGCCGGCCTTCAGGCGCAGCGCGCCCATGAAGTCGGAGACCTTGTTGTAGCCACCGGCGCCGAAGAACACGATGTCGCCGTTGCCGGCGCCGACGTGGGCGACCAGGGCAGCGAAGGATGTCTCGCTGAAGAACTTCTGGATCGGCGAGCTGACTTCGCCGTTGTCGGCGATCTTGATGTAGGCCAGGCCCTTGGCCCCGTACTTGGCGGCGTGCGCGGCGTACTCGTCGATCTGCTTGCGCGACAGCGAGGCGCCGCCCGGGATGCGCAGCGCGGCGACGCGGCCTTCGGCGTCATTGGCCGGGCCGGTGAACACGGCGAACTCGCTGTCCTTGACCAGCTCGGCCACGTCGACCAGCTCCAGCGCGATGCGCAGGTCCGGCTTGTCCGAACCGTAGCGACGCATCGCCTCGGCCCAGGTCATGCGCGGGAAGCTGGCGTCCAGCTCGACCTCAACCACTTCCTTGAAGATGGCGCGGATCATGTTCTCGACGAAATCCTGCACGTCGCGTTCGCGGACGAAGGCGAACTCCATGTCCAGCTGGGTGAATTCCAGCTGGCGGTCGGCACGCAGGGCTTCATCGCGGAAGCAGCGCGCGATCTGGTAGTAGCGGTCGAAGCCGGCCACCATCAGGATCTGCTTGAACAGCTGCGGGCTCTGCGGCAGGGCGTAGAACTCGCCCGGGTGCATGCGCGCCGGCACCAGGAAGTCGCGCGCGCCTTCCGGGGTGGCCTTGGTCAGGATCGGGGTCTCGATGTCCTGGAAGCCCTTTTCGTCCAGGTGGCGGCGCAGTGCCTGCACCAGCTTGATGCGGGTGCGCTGCATGCGCTGCATTTCCGGACGGCGCAGGTCCAGGTAGCGGTACTTCAGGCGGGTTTCCTCGCCCGGGTTCTCGTGGGCGTGGAACGGCAGCGGCGCGGCCTTGTTCAGCACGGTGATGGCAGTGGCGATCACTTCCACCTTGCCGGTGCGCATCTTGTCATTCACTGCATGGCGGGCACGCACCACGCCTTCCACCTGCAGCACGTCCTCGTAGCCTAGCGACGCGGCCACGGCGAACACTTCGGCGTTGTCCACCTCCACCGTCACCTGCACGATGCCTTCATGATCTCGAAGATCGATGAAGCAGACGCCGCCCTGGTTACGGGCCACGTCGGTCCAGCCGGCGAGGGTGACAGTCTGGCCAATCAGGGTCTCGTCGACCAGGCCGCAGAAGTGGGTACGCATGGGGGAAGCTCCGCTGGAGAACGCCGGCACCGGATGGGGGCCGGAAAGCCTCGTATTCTGCGGCCGAGGCCCCGGCCGGGGCAAATCCGGCCAGTCACACCGGCTTGATCGCCCCCCTCCCTATAGTCGGGCACCTGCCACCGTATGGGATGCCGCCATGAAACCGCTGTCCCTGGCCAGCCTGGCCGTGACCCTCAGCCTGGGTGCGCTGAGCACCCTCGCCCTGCCCGTCCCTTCCGCCACTGCGCAGAACGGGGTGATCCGCTGCGAAAGCCAGAGCAACCGCGAACGGGTCTGCAACACCGGCTGGCGCAACGCGCAGCTGGTCCGCCAGTTGTCCGGCAGCCCGTGCGAGGAAGGCCGCACCTGGGGCAGCCGCAACGGCAGCATCTGGGTCACCAGCGGCTGCCGCGCCGAATTCGTCGAGTCCCGTGGCGGCTGGGGCGGCGGCAACGGCGGTGGCTGGGGCGGCAACAACGGCCGCCCGGGCGACACCATCCGCTGCGAAAGCCAGAACAACCGCGAGCGCAGCTGCCCGGTCGGCTGGCGCAATGCCCGCCTGGTGCGCCAGCTGTCCGGCAGCCCCTGCGACGAGGGCCGCACCTGGGGCGTGCGCAATGGCGCGGTCTGGGTCAGCAATGGCTGCCGCGCCGAATTCGCCGAAGCCCGCGGCTGGGGCGGCGGCGGCGGCTGGGGCGGTGGCAACAGCAACTACTCGGTCACCTGCAGCAGCAACAACAACCGCTCGCAGACCTGCGACTGGGATGACCGCCAGGGCCGGCCGGTGCTGCAGCAGCAGCTGTCCGGCAGTGCCTGCCAGGAAGGCCGCAGCTGGGGCTATGCGCGCGGGCAGGTGTGGGTGAGCAACGGCTGCCGCGCGCGCTTTGGTACGCGCTGAGCATGGGGTCGGATCCCTGGCCGATGGCCAGGGCTCTGGCCCCGGCCCGGCATCCCGCATCCGCGCATGGCGCGGATCTACCCGGGATCTTTCAGAAATCCGCCCCCGGGATCACGGCGCGGGCAGTTTGTCGTCACCCCAGGGCGCTGGCGGCAGGTCGACCGGCTTGCTCAGGTCGAACTGCACGCGGAAACGGCGCCCGTCGGGACGGGTCAGTTCGTAGACGAACGCCTGGTCGGGGTCGATCTCCATCGCCCAGGTATTGAACGTCGAGGCCAGCATGTCGGCCCGACGGAACATCGCCACTGAATCGGCATCGGCCGGGAACTGCTGGCGCTCGGCGGTTCCCGGCGGCGTGCTGTCGCCGCCGTACAGGGTGATCGCATCCGGGCTGCCGTCCTGGTGGCGATGATCGTGCTTCAGGCGCAGGCCGTTCGGCGTACGGGTCAGCACCCAGGTGCGCGAATGGTCATCGCCGACATGGAACGGGATGCGCAGCTCGTGCGCCGGGTCGGCACAGCCACGCACGTGCATGACCAGGCGCTGGCCCGCGAACGGGTCCTTGCCGGCAGGTGCCGGCGTGTCCTCCACCACCTTGCCGGCGTAGGCCTGGCCGCAGTGCGCGGCAATGGCCGCCATGAAGGCATCGGCCGGTGCCGTCGCCAGATCATGGGCGACCGTATCGGAGCGCTGCGAACAGGCCGCGAGGCCGAGCAGGAGGGCGGAAGCGGTAATAACGGCAGGCAGTTTCATGCCCCAACCCTAACGGCCTGCGCCGATGGGCGCAAACCGTGCAGGTGCCCGCTCAGCGTGGCGCGGGCTGCGCCTCCGGCAGCGTCTCGGTGGCTGCCACCGGCGCGGCCTCGCCCTCGCCTGCCGGCTCCTGTTCCACCGGATCGACATCGAACGGCGTGCGGAACACCAGCGACGGCAGCAGCGTGGTCAGTGCCGCGTACAGCAGCAGCGCGCCGAACAGCACCGCCGGAATCTGGAAGCGCTCGCGCATGATCGCCGCCAGCACCAGGGTGAAGATCAGGGTCGGCGCCAGCGCCAGCGAGACGCGCAGGCTGCTGCGGAAACTCTCGCCGAACATGACCCGGCGTTGCAGCCAGACCACGCCGATGCGCAGCGGCAGCACCACCAGGGTGATCACGATGCCCAGCCCCAGCGCCTCGAAGCTGAGCGCTTCGCTGGGCACCTTGGTGCCGGCATTGAAGAAATAGAACGGCACGAAGAACGAGGCGAACAGGCGCAGCGCGTGCAGGTTCTCGTGCGAGGCCAGCAGCGGCATCCGCTGGTGCAGCAGGCGCGCGACCAGGCCGGCGATGAAGGCGCCGACCAGGTAGTACACGCCCAGCAGATAGGTGATGTAGGCCGCGACCATGCCGACCATCACCAGCAGCGAGAACTCCGAGCCGGGCGCGTGCGGTGCCACCCAGCGTCCCAGCGCGATGAACAGCAGCGGCAGGCCGATCATCATTGCCAGCAGGGCCAGGCTGGACAGCGCCATATGGCCCGGATCACCGGCCTGCAGCACGATGAACAACGCCGCCAGCGCCAGCAGTTCGCCGGCAATGGCCTTGCTGGTCACCCAGAACCGTTCGTCTTCGCTCAGGCCCAGCCGCGACAGCGAATCCATGATGAAGCCGGTGGAGGGCGTCAGCAGCGCCAGCGCCAGCAGGCCCGCGGCCTGCCACGGCAGCCCCGCGTAGCGCCAGGCCAGCCAGCCCACGCCGAACAGCGTGCCGGTGCGGATCACCAGGTGCGCCAGCAGCGGCCACATGCCACGGCGCAGGGCCTGCAGATCCACTTCCAGGCCGGCGAACAGGAACAGCGAGGAAATGCCCAGCGTGGCCAGCAGGCCGATCACCGCGTCATGCGCCTGGTCACCCAGCCACAGCATGCCGATGATGCCGAACAGCAGGCAGGTCAGCGGCGCTGGCAGGCTGAAGCGCTGCAGCGCGCGGGGGATCACCAGCAGCGCGAAGATCAGCAGCAGGTAGATCAACTCATGGCTCATCAGGGTCTTCCGTGGGGGTTCGAACGCGCGCAGGATGCGCGTGCCGGACCGATCCGGCAAGCCATTTTCGAATGACCCCGGTTACCTCAACCGATCAGCCGATCGGCGATCCGCCCGACCTGTGCCAGCACCATGGCCCGCTGTTCGTAGCTGATCGCACCTGCCTGCAGATAGGCGGTGAGCACCCAGGGCGCGCCGCCCGCCACCGGCCATAGCACGGCGATGTCATTGCGCGCGTCCTCGCCATTGCTGCCGGTCTTGTCGCCCACCCGCCAGCGCTTGCCAAGGCCCGCGCGCAGGCATTCGTCGCCGGTTTCGTTGTCGATCAGCCAATCGGCCAGCTGCTGCCGCGAGGCCGGCCGCAGCACCTCGCCCAGCACCACCCGCTGCAACGTCATGGCGATCGCCGCGGGCGTGGTGGTGTCGCGCGGATCGCCTTCGGCGAAGCTGTTCAGTTCCGGCTCCAGCCGATCGCTGCGGCTGACCGTATCGCCACTGGCGCGCAGGAAGGCGGTGACCGCAGGTGGCCCGCCCACTACGCCGAACAACAGGTTGGCGGCGGTGTTGTCGCTGGTGATGATCGTGGCACGGCACAGATCGCGCACCGTCATGTCCTTGCCGGCGTGGCGGCGGGTGACCGGCGCATGCGAAAGCAGGTCGGCGTCGCGTACCGGCACGCGCCGGTCGAGCAGCGCGGGCGCGCGCTCGGCCTGGCTGAGCACGGTGGCGGCCAGCATGCTCTTGAAGGTGCTGCACATCGGGAAGCGCTCGTCCTGGCGATGGCCGACGCGGCGCCCGCTGGCAGTATCGAGCAGGCTCACGCCAAGGCGGCCGGCACAGGCCTTCTCAAGTGCGGCGAAATCGGTGGCCGCGGTGATCGCAGCCTCGGTCGGGGCGGCGCGGGTCGGCGCTCCTGCCGCACGTGCCAGCAACGGCAGGACAAGCGAGGAAGCAACGGCAGCACCACTGAACTGCAGGAATCGGCGGCGGGCGAGCATGCGGGGTTCTCCTGGGGACCACACGATTATTGACGCCACGCACAGGTGCGACCAACGCAAAAAATCAGCGCCTGGCATGAGATTTATTCATATCTATCGCATTCAACCCCTTAATTTCACGAAACTGCCAGTGAAGCGCTAGGATTACCCATCACTCCAGCTCACGGCTTCGCAATGCTGCACCCCACCCTGCCGCTGAATGCGCTGCGCGCCTTCGAAGCCGCCGCCCGCCACCAGAACTTCACCCGTGCCGCACTGGAGCTGTGCGTCAGCCAGGCGGCGTTGAGCCATCAGATCCGTGGCCTGGAGGATCGGCTCGGCATCCGCCTGTTCCATCGCCTGCCGCGTGGCGTCGCACTGACCGATGAGGGGGCGGCGCTGTATCCCGTGCTCAACGAATCGTTCGAGCGCATCTCGGCCAGCATCGCGCGCTACACCGGCGGACCGGCGCGCGAAGTACTGACGCTGGGCGTGGTCGGCACCTTTGCCACTGGCTGGCTGCTGCCACGACTGGCTGCGTTCGAGAGCGCGCATCCGGACATCGAGCTGCGCCTGCAGACCCACAACAACCGCATCGACCTGGCCGGCGAAGGGCTGGACCTGGCGATCCGCTTCGGTGATGGCGACTGGCAGGGCCAGGCGTGCACCGCGATCCTGGAGGCGCCGTTCGCGCCACTGTGCGCACCGGCACTGGCACGACGGCTGAAGCAACCGCGCGACCTCGCCACGCTGCCGTTGCTGCGCTCTTACCGCAGCGACGAGTGGCCGCGCTGGCTGCAGGCGGCCGGGGTCAGTGGCGTGGAAGCGCGCGGGCCGGTGTTCGATTCGTCACTGACCGTGGCGATGGCTGCCGCCGGGGGCGCGGGCGTGGCCCTGCTGCCGCTGCGCATGTTCGAGCAGGAACTGGCCGAAGGCCGGCTGCTGCAGCCGTTCGCCACCACGCTGGAGCTGGGCCGCTACTGGCTGACCCGACTGCGCTCGCGTGCCGAGCGTGAGCCGGCCAGGCGCTTCCGCGAATGGTTGCAGGCGCAGGGCGCATAACAAAAAGGGGACGGAGGGGATTAAGTCGTTTGTGGCACAAACGACTTAATCCCCTCCGTCCCCTTTTTTGCATGATCAGGACTCCAGCAGCTCCATCCACGCCGCTTCGGCCTTTTCCAGCTGCGCCGCTGCGGTTTCGCGGTCACGACCGATCACCGCCATGCGCGTGGCATCAGCGTAGTTGGCCGGGTCGGCCAGCTGGCGGTCCAGCTCGGCCAGTGCACCTTCCAGTTCGGCCACCTTGGCTTCGGCAGCGGCCAGCTTGTGCGGGTTCACCGGCTTCTTCTGCACCACCTGCGCCACCGGTGCGGTCTTGACCACCACCGGCTCTTCCACCTGCTCCATGCGTGCCTTGGTGCCCTGCGCCTGCGGGCGGGTGCGCAGCCACGCGGCATACGCATCGAGGTCGCCGTCGAACGGCTCGACCACGCCATCGGCCACGCGCCAGTAGGTATCGCAGACCAGGCCGATCAGGTGGCGGTCATGCGAGACCATCACGATCGCGCCCTCGAAGGTCGCCAGTGCTTCGGCCAGCGCTTCGCGCATTTCCAGGTCAAGGTGGTTGGTCGGTTCGTCCAGCAGCAGCACGTTCGGCTGCTGCCAGGCGATCAGTGCCAGTGCCAGGCGCGCGCGCTCGCCACCGGAGAAGCCATCGACCGGCTCGAACGCGCGGTCGCCGGGGAAGTTCCACTTGCCGAGGAAGTCGCGGAACGACTGGTTCGGTGCATCCGGCGCGATCTCGCGGAAGTGCTCCATCGGCGACTGGCCTTCATGCAGCGACTCCACCGTGTGCTGGGCGAAGTAGCCGATCTTCAGGTCCGGGTGCGCCATGCGTTCGCCGACGATCGGCGCCAGTTCGCCCACCAGGGTTTTGACCAAGGTGGTCTTACCGGCACCGTTCGGGCCGAGCAGACCGATGCGCTGGCCTGCTTCCAGGCCGAAGCCAACATTGTGCAGGATCACCGCGTCCTTGCCATAGCCGGCCTCGACGTGATTCAGGCGGATCAGCGAGAACGGCAGCTTGGCCGGAGGCGCGAACTCGATGCGGAACTCGCGCTCGGCACGCACCGCTTCGGTACCGGCCAGCTTGGCCAGGCGCTTCATGCGGCTCTGTGCCTGCGCGGCCTTGCTGGCCTGCGCCTTGAAGCGGTCGATGAAGCTCTGCAGGTGGGCGCGTTCGGCCTGTTCCTTCTCGTGCGCGATCTGCTGCTGGCGCAACTGTTCGGCGCGCTGGCGCTCGAAATCGGTGTAGCCGCCCGGGTAGAGCTTGGCGCCGCCACCGTGCAGGTGCAGGGTGTGGGTGGCCACGTTGTCGAGGAACTCGCGGTCATGCGAGATCAGCAGCAGCGTACCCGGGTACTTCAGCAGCCACTGTTCCAGCCAGTACACCGCGTCCAGATCCAGATGGTTGGTCGGTTCGTCCAGCAGCAGCAGGTCGCTGGGCATCATCAGCGCGCGGGCCAGGTTCAGGCGCACGCGCCAGCCGCCGGAGAACGAGGACACCGCGCGGTGGTGGGTCTCGGCCGGGAAGCCGAGGCCGTGCAGCAGCTTGCCGGCGCGCGCTTCGGCGTCGTAGGCGTTGAGCTCGGCCATCTTCGTATGCGCCTCAGCGACCGCTTCCCAGTCCTCGCGGGCGGTGGCGTCGGCTTCGGCGGCCAGCACCGCGGCCACCTCGATATCGCCGCCCAGCACGAAGCTCAGCGCCGGATCGGGCAGCGACGGGGTTTCCTGGGCCACGCTGGCGATGCGCACCTTGCCGGGCAGGTCGACGTCGCCCTTGTCCGCCTCCAGCTCGCCCTTCACCGCCGCGAACAGGCTGGACTTGCCAGCACCGTTGCGGCCGACCACACCCACCCGGTAACCGGCGTGCAGGGTCAGGTCGACATTGGACAACAGCAGCCGCTCGCCGCGGCGCAAGGCGAAATTACGAAGGGAAATCATCGGGGGAGGGGTCCATATAACCGGATGGAATGTGCTGGTGAGCACTGTTCCTGCGACGCAATTCTAGCGTTAACGAATACTTGACGCGTCCCGGGATGCGCGGCGGCCGACGTTCCTCTCTCCCACGTCCTCGCCGCGCGCCTCCCGGGCTCCCCTCCCCGCCTGTGCCTGTGCGAGCTAAATGGTTGCTGCTGCAACGTTTTTTTCGATGACCGGCATTTGACAGCCACTGAATATCCCGTTAATTCCTGCCTTGCGCACCGCAACAACCGCCGTCCGCCTCACCCCCGTGATGTCGATTCCGGTGCCACCCCCGCCAACCGGAGCCCCATCCCGATGACCCGCAAGACCAGCCTGATCGCCGCCGCCGTCGCTGTCGCACTCGGTGGCTCTCCGTTCGTCGCCACTGCCCAGCAGGCCGGCACCGCCGCCAACACCCTGGACACGGTGATCGTCACCGGCACCCGCGTGGCCGATCGCACGGTCGCCGAATCACAGTCGCCGATCGACATCATCACCCCGGAAATCCTGCAGTCCACCGGCACCGGTGAACTGGCCACCGCGCTGTCGCGCGCCCTGCCCTCGTTGAACTTCCCGCGCCCGGCCCTGACCGACGGCACCAGCGGCGTGCGCCCGGCGCAGCTGCGCGGCCTGTCGCCGGACCAGGTGCTGGTGCTGGTCAACGGCAAGCGCCGCCATACCTCGGCGATGATCAACGTCAACGGCAGCATCGGCCGTGGTTCGTCGGCGGTGGACATCAACGCGATCCCGATCGCCGCCATCGAGCGCGTGGAAGTGCTGCGTGACGGCGCTTCGGCGCAGTACGGCTCGGATGCCATCGCCGGCGTCATCAACATCGTGCTCAAGGGCAGCGGCCGCGGCGGCAGCCTGGCGGTGGACTACGGCCAGTACTCGGCCGGTGACGGCAACAAGTACCAGCTGTCCGGCGACACCGGCGTCGAGTTCGGCAATGGCCGTGGCCGCGTGCACGTGGCCGGCCAGATCAGCCAGCAGGACGAGAGCAATCGCGCCGGGCCGTACCAGGGCACCACGCCGAACACCGGAAATTTCCCCAGCATCGGCCAGACCACCTTCATCGTCGGCGACCCGCGCGTGGATGCCACCGCCGCCTCGGCCAACGCCAGCTTCGACTTCAGCGACCACGTGACCGGCTACGCCAGCGCGCTGCTGAGCAACCGCGACATCACTTCGTTCGCGTTCTACCGCTCGCGCAACCACAACGGGCAGAGCGCGCTGCTGGCGCAGACCTACCCGGACGGCTTCGTGCCGGAGATCAACCAGTACTCCAAGGACCGCTCGCTGGTGGCCGGGGTCAAGGGCAACACCGACAACGGCTGGACCTGGGACCTGAGCCTGAACCATGGCGAGAACACCCTGGACTTCCACACCCGCAACAGCATCAACTACAGCCTGGGCGCCACCAGCCCGCGCTCGTTCTACGACGGCACGCTGAAGTACCAACAGGACATCTTCAACGCCGACCTGACCAAGTCGCTGGACTGGGGCCTGGCCTATCCGGTCACGCTGTCCTTCGGCGGTGAGTACCGCAAGGAGAAGTGGGACCAGAACCCCGGTGAGCTGAACTCGTACACCGGCAGTGGCGCGCAGGGCTTCGGCGGCTTCACCCCGACCAACGAGGTGCATGCCGACCGCCACAACTACGCGGTCTACGCCGGCCTGGAAGCGGACCTGACCGAGAAGTTCTCGGCCGGCATCACCGGCCGCTACGAGGACTACTCGGACTTCGGCGACCGTTTCTCCGGCAAGCTGTCGGCGCGCTATGCGTTCACCGACAAGGTCGCGCTGCGGGCAACCGCCTCCAGCGGCTTCCGTGCACCGTCGCTGGCGCAGCAGGGCTACCAGGCAGTCACCAGCCAGTTCACCAACGGCGTGTTCGTCGAACGCGGCACCTTCCCGACCACCAGCGCGGCTGCGCAGGCACTGGGCGCCTCGCCGCTGAAGGCCGAGACCTCCACCTCCTACAGCCTGGGCCTGGTGCTGCAGCCGGTCGACCGCCTGTACATCACCGTCGACGCGTACCAGATCGACATCGATGACCGCATCGCGCTGTCGTCCAGCATCACCACCAACGCCGCCAGCAGCGCGCTGCTGACCAGCCTCGGCCTGCCGCAGGTGACCGCGTTCTCGTACTTCACCAACGGCCTGGATACGCGCACCCGGGGTGTCGACTTCGTGTCCAGCTACACCGTGCCCTTCGCAGCCAGCAGCCTGGAACTGACCGCGGCCTACAGCTACAACGACACCGAAGTGCGTCGCGTCGGCGGCACCCCGGCAGTATTCGGCACGCTGGGCCTGACCCAGTCGCTGATCGGCCGCGATGAAATCGGCCGCATCGAAGACAGCTACCCGCGCGACAAGGCGATCCTGAGCGGCACCTGGCGTTCGGACCACTGGGAACTGGGCCTGGCCGCCACCCGCTACGGCAAATTCACGGTGCGCAACTCGGCCACCGCGCTGCGCGACCAGACCTACGGCGACGCCTGGGTGGTGGATGCCTCGGCCAGCTACAAGCCGAGCAGCAACTGGACCCTGACCGTGGGCGCGGACAACCTGCTGGACAAGTACCCGGACCGCACCGAAGACCTGCAGAACTCCACCTTCGGCATGCTGCCCTACAGCAACTACTCGCCGTTCGGCTTCAACGGCGCGTATGTCTACGGCCGCATCAAGTACACCTGGTAAGCGGTAGTGCCGGCCGCTGGCCGGCAACCCCTCGCCGTATCTGGAGCAAAGCCCCTTCGTGTTGAAGGGGCGCGCCGAAGGCGGGGGTAGAGGAGAAATGCATGGGCAAACCCGCCGGCCACGGCGTGTGACCGGCGGGTTTGCCGTATCTGGCCGCATCGGTGAAAATCGGGACATCCCCCCGATTTCTGCGAGAGCCGATGCACCATGACACCGACCTGATCAACATCGTGGCCGTTGGCCTGGGGCTCGCCTTCATCTTCGGCGCGCTGGCCAACAAGCTGCGCTTGTCTCCGCTGGTCGGTTATCTGGTTGCTGGCATCTGTGTAGGCCCGTTCACCCCCGGCTTCGTCGCCGACCAGGCGCTGGCCAACCAGCTGGCCGAACTGGGCGTGATGCTGCTGATGTTCGGCGTTGGCCTGCACTTCTCGCTGAAGGACCTGATGGCGGTCAAGGCCATCGCCATTCCCGGCGCCATCGGCCAGATCGCGGTGGCCACCCTGCTCGGCTGGGGCGTGGCCTCGCTGATGGGCTGGCCCGCCATCCACGGCGTCATCTTCGGATTCTCGCTGGCCACCGCCAGTACCGTGGTGCTGCTTCGGGCCATGGAGGAACGCCGCCTGCTGGAAACCATGCGCGGCAAGATCGCGGTCGGCTGGCTGATCGTGGAAGACCTGGCCTGTGTGCTGGCGCTGGTGATGATGCCGGTGATGGCCGGTGTGTTCGGCCCCGACGCGGCCAAGGAATCGCACTCGCTGGGCAGCGTGCTGGCCGACATCGGCTGGACCTTCGTGCAGCTGGGCCTGTTCGTGGCGGTGATGCTGGTGGTCGGCCGCCGGGTCATTCCGTGGATCCTGGAACGCATTGCCGGCACCGGTTCGCGCGAACTGTTCACCCTGTCGGTGCTGGCGATCGCGCTGGGCGTGGCGTTCGGCTCGGCGATGCTGTTCGGCGTTTCGTTCGCGCTGGGCGCGTTCTTCGCCGGCATGCTGCTCAACGAATCGGAACTGAGCCACAAGGCCGCGCATGATTCGCTGCCGCTGCGCGATGCGTTCGCGGTGCTGTTCTTCGTCTCGGTCGGCATGCTGTTCGACCCGAACATCCTCATCCAACACCCGTGGCAGGTACTGGCCACGGTGCTGATCATCATGTTCGGCAAGTCAGCGGCGGCATTCTTCATCGTGCGCGCCTTCGGCCACCCGACCAGCACCGCGCTGACCATCTCGGCCAGCCTGGCGCAGATCGGCGAATTCGCCTTCATCATCGCCGGCCTCGGCGTGGCTCTGCAGATTCTGCCGAAGGAAGGCCAGTCGCTGGTCCTGGCCGGTGCGCTGGTCTCGATCATGCTCAACCCGCTGGTGTTCGGCCTGCTCGACCGCTGGCAGGCCAAGCAGGAGCAGTTGCCACAGCCGCCCGAGCCGGAAGAAGCCACTGGCCCGTCCCGGGACCTGCATGACCACGCCATCGTGATCGGTTACGGCCGGGTCGGCAGCGAACTGGCGCAGGTGCTGCGCGACCGTGGCGTGCCGGTGCTGGTGATCGATGACAACAAGGAACACGTCGAGCAGGCCCACGCCAAGGGTCTGGCGGCGATCCGTGGTAGTGCCGCCGCCGACCGGGTGCTGGCCGAGGCCCACCCGGAGCGCGCGAAGATCGCGGTGTTGGCGATTCCGCAGCCGCTGGAAGCCGGCGAGGCGCTGGCCAAGCTGCGCGCGATCAATCCGGACCTGACCCTGCTGGCGCGTGCGCACAGCGATGCCGAGGTGAAGCATCTGCTGGAACACGGTGCCGATGGCACGGTGATGGCCGAGCGCGAGCTGGCCTATTCGCTGGCGGAGATGATCATGTCGACGCCGCCGTACCGGAACCTGGGGCAGCACAGTATTCCGGTGGTGTGAGGGGCAGCGTGTGCAGGGCTTGCAGCCCTGCACCTGCCGAAGCAACGGCAACAGCAACGGCAACGACAAAAGCAGAAGCTGACATTCCGTGGGATGGCGGGGTGGGTCCGGTTGCGGGAGACGCCGTAAACCCATCCATGGGGGCTTGGCCGCGGCTTGC
>NZ_JASJSU010000078.1:14014-19516 GCF_030237045.1 Stenotrophomonas maltophilia group sp. Smal17 | reverse complement strand
GCCATGGATGGCGCCATCGAGCCCCCAGGGACGGGTTTACGGCGTGTCCTGCCAGCCCACACCGACCCGCCAAACCAGCAGCAATCCAGAGCCGCTGTTGAAGTTGCTGTTGCCGTTGCTTGAAAAAAGCGGTGCAGCCGCAGGCTGCAAAACACCCTCAATCCGAATCCTGCGCGCGTGCCGCCTCCGCCTGCGTCTCTTCCTGCGCTGCCATCTCGCGCGCGATCCACGCATCGATCATGTGGCGTTGGCGCTGCGCCTGCCGCCGCTCGCGCGTGTATTCCTGGTCCAGCACCCGGTACAGCGACACCATCACCAGCACCATCAGCAGCGCAAATGGCAATGCCGCGATCGTGATCATGCCCTGCAGCGCATCCAAGCCGCCCGCCAGCAGCAGCGCCGCTGCGATCAATGCCACCGCGATGCCCCAGGCCAGCTTGCGCTTCAACGGCGGATCGCCCGCTTCATCGGTGGACATGCTGGCCAGCACCAGCACCGCCGAATCGGCCGATGTCACGAAGAAGATCATCAGCAGCACCAGCGCGATGCAGGAAAGCAGCAAGGGCAGCGGCATGCTGTCAAACAGGGTGAACAGCACCGTTTCATAGCCGTTGCCCAGTGCCTGCACCAGATCGGCATGGCCGAAGATCTGCGCCCACAGCGCGGTGCCGCCAAACACCGCGAACCAGAAGAAGCCCAGCACGGTCGGTGCCAGCACCACGCCGATGACGAACTCGCGGACACTGCGTCCGCGCGAGATGCGCGCGATGAACGAGCCGACGAACGGAGCCCAGGAAATCCACCACGCCCAGTAGAAGATGGTCCAGTCCGCCACCCAGGTGCTGCCCGAGAACGGCGACATGCGCAGACTCATCGTCACCAGCTGGTTGAGGTACGAGCCCAGGGTGGTGGTGAACGTATCGAAGATGAATCCGGTCGGGCCCAGCACCAGTACGGTGGCGGCCAGCAGCGCGGCCAGCGCTAGGTTGAAGTTGGACAGCCACTTCACTCCGCGCTCCACGCCACTGGCGGTGGACGCCATGTACAGCACGAACGCGATGGCGATGATGGTCAGCTGCAGGGGCACGCCCGCGTGCAGGCCGAACACGCGCTCCATGCCGGCGGCGATCTGGATGGTGCCGAAGCCCAGCGTGGTGGCCACGCCAATCGCAGTGGCAACGACCGCTGCAATGTTGACCACGCGCCCGATCCAGCCGCGATGGTGGCGGCCGATGATCGGCTGCAGCATGTCGCTGACCAGGCCGCGGCCGTTGCGGTTGAACTGGAACCAGGCCATCGCCAGGCCGATCAGCGCGTAGATTGCCCAGGGGTGCAGGCCCCAATGGAAGAATGCATAGCGCATCGAAGCCCGCGCCGCGTCCATGCTCTGCGGGGCCAGGCCTTCCGGTGGCTTGGTGAAGTGGGAAATCGGCTCGGCGGCGCCCCAGAACACCAGGCCGATGCCCATGCCTGCGGCGAACAGCATCGACATCCAGCTGGCGCGCGAGAACTCCGGTTCGGCATCTTCACCGCCGATGCGCAGGTTGCCGAAACGACCGAAGGCCAGGTACATCAGGAAGGTCAGCGCCAGGAACACGACCAGAAGATAGAGCCAACCGACACTGCGGATGACATCGGCGAGTACCGACTGGACGACGGTATTGAACGGGCCGGGCGCGAAGCCAGCCAGCAGCACCAGGACGAGCACCAGTGCGATGGAAATGCGAAACACCATGAAGGAGCTTCTCCGATCAAGGGATTGAGGGGAGCGAGCAGAGCTTGCAGCGAGGGGCCGGCGGCGTGCAGCGCGAGCCGGGCAGGGGCCGCGTCGGCGGCGAAGGAAGCATCGGTCGCTGGAATGCGACGGACGTGCACGTTACTGAACGCGATGTCACGGCTCTGTTAGTACAGAAACAACGAATCCACGCGATGCGCGGCTGCAACGGTCATGAGCTGCAGTGCTTTCTATGCTCTAATGCGCAGCAAGAAGCGGGGGTACCGCGGCCAAACGGCCACGGTTGAGACAGTCCCTTGGAACCTGATCCGGCTCATACCGGCGTAGGGAAGCTTTGCAATGTTGCCATGCCCGGACTCCGCCCAGGGACCGTCCGCGCGTGGCGGCAGTGCGCCGCCGCTTCGTCCCTGACCTTCCTGGACGATGCCCGATGAACGCACAGCTCTCTGCCCTGCAGCAACAGGCCCAGCAACTCTCCGAATCCGTGACCCGGCCCATTCCCGGCTCGCGCAAGATCCACGTGCCCGGCTCGCGCCCGGACCTGCAGGTGCCGATGCGCGAGATCGCGCTGACCCGCACGCCGACGCTGTTCGGTGGCGAAGAGAATGCACCGGTCACGGTCTACGACACGTCGGGCCCGTATACCGATCCGGAAGTGCGCATCGATCTGTCCGCTGGCTTGCCAGCGCTGCGTCGCGGCTGGGTGGAAGAGCGTGGCGACACCGAGCAGCTCGAAGGCCTGAGTTCTTCCTTCGGTCGCGATCGCGAGCATGACCCGAAGCTCGATGCGGTGCGCTTCCCCGCACGCACCCTGCCGCGCCGTGCACGTGCCGGCGCCAACGTCACCCAGATGCATTACGCACGCCGCGGCATCATCACGCCGGAAATGGAATTCGTCGCCATCCGCGAGAACCAGCGGCTGGATGCGATCCGCGATGCAGGCCTGCTGCAGCAGCACCCCGGCGAGGCGTTCGGTGCGTCGATCCAGAAGATCATCACGCCGGAATTCGTGCGCGACGAGATCGCCCGCGGCCGTGCGGTGCTGCCCAACAACATCAACCATCCGGAAAGCGAGCCGATGATCATCGGCCGCAACTTCCTTACCAAGATCAATGCCAACATCGGCAACAGCGCGGTGTCCTCCGGCATCGCCGAGGAGGTGGAGAAGCTGGTGTGGGCGATCCGCTGGGGCGGCGACACGGTGATGGACCTGTCCACCGGCAAGCACATCCACGAAACCCGCGAATGGATCATCCGCAACTCGCCGGTGGCGATCGGTACCGTGCCGATCTACCAGGCGCTTGAAAAGGTCGACGGCCGCGCCGAGGCGCTGACCTGGGAGATCTTCCGCGACACGCTGATCGAGCAGGCCGAACAGGGCGTGGACTACTTCACCATCCATGCCGGCGTGCTGCTGCGCTATGTGCCGCTCACCGCCAAGCGGGTGACCGGCATCGTCAGCCGTGGCGGTTCGATCATGGCCAAGTGGTGCCTGGCACATCACAGGGAGAACTTCCTCTACACGCATTTCGAAGAGATCTGCGAGATCATGAAGGCCTACGACGTGACCTTCTCGCTGGGCGACGGCCTGCGCCCGGGCTGCATCGCCGATGCCAACGATGCAGCGCAGTTCGGCGAACTGGAAACGCTGGGGGAGTTGACGAAGATTGCCTGGAAGCACGACGTGCAGACCATGATCGAAGGCCCCGGCCACGTGCCGATGCAGCTGATCAAGGAGAACATGGACAAGCAGCTGCGCGAGTGTGGCGAAGCGCCGTTCTACACGCTGGGGCCGCTGACCACCGACATCGCACCCGGCTACGACCACATCACCAGTGCGATCGGCGCGGCGATGATCGGCTGGTTCGGCACCGCCATGCTCTGCTACGTGACGCCGAAGGAGCACCTGGGCCTGCCCAACCGCCAGGACGTGCGCGACGGCATCATGGCCTACCGCATCGCCGCGCATGCGGCCGACCTGGCCAAGGGCCACCCGGGCGCGCAGGTGCGCGACAACGCGCTGAGCAAGGCGCGTTTCGAGTTCCGCTGGGAGGACCAGTTCCACCTTGGCCTGGATCCGGAGAAGGCCAAGGAGTTCCATGATGAGACCCTGCCGAAGGACGCGCACAAGCTGGCCCACTTCTGTTCGATGTGCGGTCCGCACTTCTGCTCGATGAAGATCACCCAGGACGTGCGCGACTACGCCGAGGCCGGCATGAAGGAGAAGTCGGAGCAATTCCGCGCCGCCGGTGCCGAGGTGTACCACCAGGGGTGATGCGCGAAGGGGCGTGCCGGCCAGCAGCCGGCACCACCGCTCATCACGCCGCGTCCGGCTATCCTCCGCCCATCGCCCCGGGGAAAGGACGCCATGCCTGTTGCCATGACCACCCGCTGGCTGGCCATTGCCCGCCGCCATCCCTCGGCCTGGCTGCTGGGTGCACAACTGCTGGCGGTGCTGCTGTATCCCGCGCTGGATGACACCGCCGCCGGCCGCGCGGCGCTGGGCATGTTCGGGATGGCGGTGCTTGGCCTTGCCCTGTGGGTGGTGCAGCGCAGTCCGCTGGGCACCTGGCTGGCGCTGCTGCTGGCGATCCCCTCGGTGGTGTTCTCGCTGGCCGGCGCCCTGCTGGACCGCAGCGCGCTGCTGACCACGGCGCAGCTGCTGGAGAGCCTGCTGTACTTCTACACGGCCGGTGCGCTGATCGCCTACATGCTGCAGGACCATAAAGTCACCCGTGATGAGCTGTTTGCGGCCGGCGCGACTTTCACGCTGCTGGCCTGGGCGTTCGCGTTTGCGTTCGCGGTGTGCCAGCAGTGGTACCCGGGCAGTTTCCAGGGCACGGGCGGGGGGCCGCAGCGCAGCTGGATGGAATTGCTTTATCTGAGCTTCAGCTTGTTGTCCGGGGTCGGATTGAGCGATGTGGTGCCGCTGCATCCGCAGGCGCGGGCACTGGTCATGCTGGAACAGTTCGCGGGCGTCATGTATGTCGCGCTGGTGGTTTCACGACTGGTCGGACTGACGATGCTCCGGCGCATGTGAAAATGAACGCCAGATAAAAATTTCGCGCCCACAGGGGCGCGAATGGTGATGCAGATTATGTGAATGCGTCGGCGAGAGAGAGCCTGAGTGTCGACCCCGTCATAGGCGGGGTAACCGGCTTAGGCTAATATCGGTACGCGTAATTGTTTTTGCGGTATGCGCCGATGCTTTGTGCGGAATCTGGCTTTTTGTTGTCCCTGCATGGGGACGGTATCGCTGGTGAAACCTGCCCAGGCCCGTCCCTACTGTATATCGGAAAATGAACAGCAGCGAAACACAGCCGCCCGAGGCCGACCGCATCCAGGTTGGCGAATGCGTCGTTACTTTGTCCTCGCGAGAGGTCGAAGTTGCGGGTGCGCGTCGTCCACGCCGGCTGACACCGAAGGCGCTGGGTGTGCTGCGCGTGCTGCTGCGCCAGCCCGGCCGGGTGGTCACCCGCGAGGAGCTGTTTGCCGAAGTGTGGCCTGACACGCTGCCGACCAACGACGTGTTGACCCAGGCGGTCACGCAGCTGCGCAAGGCATTTGCCAACGACGACGACAACGGCCAGGCCTATATCGAGACCATCGCCAAGAGCGGCTACCGGCTGCTGGTTCCGGTCCAGGTGCTGGAAGCGCCCGAGCCTGCGATGGAGATCGGTGAGATCGCCGATCCGCCGCTGGCGCTGGCAGGCGCCGCAGGCGTGGTTCCCGTCGGCATCGCGGTGCCGGCACCGGGCCTGGGCGGG